>CADEEU010000001.1:0-13751 GCA_902826385.1 uncultured Acidobacteriota bacterium
TGGGAGCCGGGGAGAAGCGGTGAAGCGGAGATTTCTCCCCGGCCGGTGTCACCGTGTCCCGCCGTCTCCGTGCCATTAAGATATCTAACCGGCCGCATCGCACTCAAGCCGTCCTCTCCGCTGCCTCGGATAAGGTTCATCAGAAAGGTTTCGGCCTGATCGTTCAATGTGTGGGCGGTCAGCACGTATGCGGCATTTAGGTTCTCGGCGGTCTGTGCCAGAAACTCGTATCTTGCCTTCCGGGCGTTTTGTTCGAGGTTTCCTTTATCGAAGATCGGCCCGTGACCAAGCGCTAATTCAAATTCGCGTTCCGCCGCGATGTGTTTCACAAAGTCCTCATCGGCCTCACTCTCATTACCGCGAAGTCTGTGATTAAAGTGTGCGGCAACGAAGCGAAGTGACAGCTTTTTCCGCTCCCGCAGATCGTTCAGGGCGAGTAAAAGACTAAGCGAATCAGCCCCGCCCGATACCGCGACAACAACCGTCGCATCGCTGAACGGAAGCTCCAGGCGTCGCCATTCGGTAATCAAATTGCGGACAAATTTGTGCACTTATTCGCTTGAAACAAAAACACCTGCCAAAAGCAGGTGTCTCGAACAACTATTTTCGGCCGGTTTACCGCTTCTTTACCGTAAATGTCCTGGCAATCGAGTCGGTTTGATTGCGTATAGACCGCAACTTATCACGAAAACCAGTGAAACGCAGTACATAAACCGAGTTTTCCGCGGCTTTCAGAAAATAGAATCTTCCGGCCATCGGGCGGCCCGCGCGGACAAACTCAAAGTTAAAAACCGTACCGTTCAAGAAACCGCCGAACTGCTCCTCTTTTCCGGCAACATAGCCCGGATTGAACTGGAGCTTCTGCTCTTCTTCCTTGATAAGGTCCGAAACGACACCCCGACTGGGAAGACTTAAACGCCTTACTTCTAGATGTCCTTCCGTCCGGTCGCCGAATACGTATTCCACATTAGGTGTTGTCGCCGAAGGCTTTACGGTCATTTTCCAGCGATCGTCGGGCAGCTCGAAAGAATATTCGACATCCGGGCTGCTAAAGCTAGACCCTTGTGCGGAGACCGATACGCTGAGCATAAGTCCCGCGATCAACGTGAATAGTGCTGAAGAGCGATATTTGTTCATTTTTGTATTGCTTGTTGAACTGATTGGATATTATCTCAAATTGCCCATTAAATCGACAATTTTGATGCAGCCACTAAAGGTTTTGTTGCAGATATTTCAGACTTTCAAATAAAGAATCTCGGCACCAGTGAACAATTTTTTCGCCTAAGCGAAAGCTTTTAGCGTCTAAAAAATTGAGCGTCCTCACGGGACCGCGAAAAAACAGATACGTCGGGTTTAATTATGAGAAGTTCCACGCAATTCATCGGCAAGATATTTACAGCATTCGTTTTAACGGCCATCGTCACGCCCATTCTAGCTGTTCCCGCGAGAGCAGCCACAGAAAGAAAGGCTCTCTCGGCCAATCAAAAAGCGCTTCATGTTCTGAACCGTTTGGGCTACGGTGCCAGACCTGGCGACATTGAAAAAGTAAATGCGATCGGGCTGCAAAAGTACATCGATCAGCAGCTAAATCCGGCCGCTATCGACGACAAGGCAGCCGAGCAAAAGGTCGCAAATCTTGAAGTCTTTAATATGTCGACGGCAGATGTGTTCGCGAAGTATCCAAATCCGGGTGCATTGCTGAGAATGCTGGAAGGCAACGGCGCGAATCGCCAGAATGCGAACGCTGCGGCCCAAAACCAGGAAGAGATGACTGACAAGGAACGGCAAGAGCGTCAGCAAAAGCTGCGTGAGTACTATCAGAAATACGACCTTCGCCCGGCAAACCAGCTTCAGCCGCAAATCGCGTCGAACCGCGTGCTGCGTGCCGTGTATTCCGAGCGGCAACTGCAGGAAGTGATGGTCGATTTTTGGCAAAACCATTTCAACGTGTTTGCCGGCAAAGCGGCGGTCCGCTGGTATATCCCGAGCTATGAACGCGATGTTATTCGCAAGAACGCACTCGGCAATTTCAAGGACCTTGTTGTCGGTACGGCACAGCATCCCGCAATGTTGTTCTTCCTGGACAATTTCGAGTCGGTTTCGCCGAATGCGCAGCCGGCCGGAAATCAGCGCGGAGGCCAGATGCAGGAACGCCTCAGAAGCGGCAATTTAACCCCGCAGATGCGCGAGCGGATAAAGGAACGCCAGGGACTGACCGATGAACAGCTCGATCAACGCATCAAGCGTGCGCAGAACGCTGGGCAGCAGCAACAGCAGCGTGCCCGTCGCGGTTTGAACGAAAACTATGCCCGTGAGCTGATGGAACTGCATACAATGGGCGTCGATTCGGGCTACACGCAAAAGGACATTGTCGAGGTCGCTCGTGCGTTCACCGGTTGGACGATCGCCGATCCGCGTGGCTACAGGCGCGCGGCAGGTTCGATGATACAGGGAACAGAGGAACAACGCCTCGCGAGGTTGCAGCGACAGGCCGGAATTCCTGACAACATCGAGAGCGGACAGTTTTACTTTAACGAACGCTGGCACGACAAAGATGCCAAGACGATCCTCGGCCAAAAGGTCAGCGAAGGCGGAATTAAAGACGGCCTGAAGGTCATCGACATTCTGGTAAAACAGCCCGCGACCGCAAAGTTCATCGCTCGCAAGTTGGCGGTTAAGTTCGTAAACGATACGCCTAGCGATGCCCTTGTCGGACGCGTCGCCGACGCTTTCAGCAAATCGAACGGCGACATCAAAACGACGCTGCGTGCGATCTTTACCGACAAGGAGTTTTTTGCTCCAGAAACATATCGGGCAAAGATCAAGACGCCTTTTGAGCTGGCAGTTTCAGCTATCAGAACGATCGGAGCGGATACTAATTCGAGCCCTGCCGTGCTGGCGATGTTGAACAAACTCGGCGAGGTGCCGTACGGTTATCAGGCCCCGACGGGCTATCCCGACACGGCGGAAGATTGGGTCAACACGGGCGCGTTGCTCGAGAGGCTTAACTTTGCCGTCGCACTCGCCGGCAATCAGATTCCCGGAACGCGGGTCGATCTCAAACGTTTTGAGGCAGGAGACAAGACCGCGATCATGAACAAAGCACTTGCGGTTGTTCTCGACAACGACGTTTCGCCAACCACAAAGGCGACACTTCTAAAACAGGTCGAACAACCCCTGCCCGAAGTGAAAGCCCCGGCCGAGGCCGAAGACGACACGCTGGAAGTACCCAACATGCGTCCGCAAGGCCAGCCCGGCGGCGGCCGCAACCGGCAGGCACGCTTGCTTGCTCCAAGTGGTAATCCGGACGTCTTCAAGGTCGTTAGCCTTGTACTTGGGACACCTGAATTTCAGCGGCAGTAGAGAGGTTCCACTGCCGATCATGGCCTGCGGCCGGAGTTTGGATTCCGGCCGCAGTCTTTTTGTTTAAAAGTCGCTTTCATCGAAACTGTCTCAGCCGCGGCCTTAGTGATATTCTTAAAGCGTGCTGAACATAAAGCTATGATGTCCCGAGAAGAAAAACTCCTCCTCCATATAAAGAGAGAGGGCCGCGGTATCGAGGTCGGCCCCAGCCATGCTCCGATCGCCCCAAAGCGATCCGGTTACAATGTCTGCATTGTCGATCATGCGGACAGTAAAAAGCTAAAAGAAAAATATAAGGATGAGGATGTTGCTCTGGAGAATATTGAGGAAGTTGATTTTGTTTGGAAGGGCGAAAGCTATTCGGAGCTTACCGGTAAAACGAATTTCTATGACTGGATAATAGCGTCGCATGTAATAGAGCACACCCCGAACCTTGTCGGATTCCTCAATTCATGCGACGAAATATTGAACGACAGCGGCGTCCTGTCTCTGGCAATTCCCGATGTTCGTTTTTGTTTCGATCATTTCAGACCGATTTCCGGCCTGTCTAAGGTGTTGGACGCCCACTTTCAAAATCATACTTTTCATTCTTCAGGCTCGGTCACGGAATTTAACCTGAATCATGTAAGGAAGGACGGCCATCCTGGCTGGGGCGAGAATGTTTTTGTGAAGGAACACTATACTTTCCCGTATTCCCGTGAAAAAGTAACTGAAACACTAAAAAAATCGCTGGACAGCGATGAATATATTGACTGTCACGCCTGGTGTTTTACGCCGCATTCTTTCCGTCTGCTGATCCATGATCTGTACGATTTGGGTTTTATACGCATGAAAGAGGTCGCATTTTTCCCTTCAGTCGGTTGTGAATTTTTCATTGCGCTCAGCAGGAATGGGAGTGGAAGTGGACTAAGCCGGCTGGATATGCTGCAAACTGTGAACCGTGAGATCCTGAACGGAGTGGACCCAAACATCCTGTTTAAGACAGGCGTAGTTAGAATTTTAGAAAAGGCCTATTATAAGTTTCGAAATTTGGGCAGTCGAAAGTTTCGGCAACTTCAAAGCACCGCAGGCCGTTTGATGAAGGCCGGCTAGGTTCAGCGCCAGGTTCGCTAAGGCCGCATTTTGAAAGGTTCAGACCCGACGCCCGAGCGCGAATATTTTTATTAGAACAACACCGGCAACGAATCCGCCTATGTGAGCCGCGTAGGCCACGCCGCCGGTTCCGGATGGCGTCAGATAGCCGAGGACCAATTGGTAAACGATCCAGATTCCGATCGCCACGAACGCGGGAACTGTCGTGAGAAAATTAAATATCAACGCTCGAACCTGACGCTGCGGGAACAGAAGTACGTAACCTCCGAGCACGCCCGAAATTGCGCCTGAAGCACCGAGCATCGGAATGACCGAATCGGAATCCATCACGATCTGGGCCAATGCTGCCGCAAATCCGCACACGATGTAGAACGCGGCAAATCTAATGTGACCCAGCAGATTCTCGAGATTATCCCCAAAAATGAACAGGAACAGCATATTGCCGAAGATGTGCATTATGCTGCCATGCATGAACATCGAGCTGAGAAAATTGAAATACACCGGCAGGGGAGTTGAATAATGTTGGATCTCGGCCACGACCCGTCCCGTACCGTCTTGCAGGCCGATCAGGCCCTGCAGATCCACTCCGGATGTTATCTCACGCGGGACCAGCGAAAACGCGTACGAAAAGGCATCATTCCCGCCCAGGCCCTGAAGCAGGACGAACACAAGAACGTTGATCCCGATAAACGCATAATTAACTATCGGTGTGATCGTCCGGTCGGAATTGTCGTCGCCTATTGGGAACATAGCGTTTTCCCTCCTTGGTCCATTGTCGGGCTCTAACCCAGTATTTCGCTTGCCGGGAGTCGCAAATCCGGTAAAGCTTCCGATTGAATCGTCTCGTCGGGCTGGAATATTTGAGCGGTTTGGTAAATTCCGACGTTCGGATTTTTATGTATCTCAACAATGTTCTTTTGCAGGTTTACAATCCAAACTTCGGGTATTTGAGACTCGGCATAAAGCGGAAGCTTGATATCCCGATCGTATTTTAAAGAGGCATCTGCGACCTCGATAACCAGAATCACCTCTTCGGGCCGCGGGTGACGCTTTCCGTCGTATTTCGTCAAATCGGCGAGAACGATGTCTGGCTCCGGTTCATCGAAATCGGAAAGACGAAGCGGATTCTGTATGCTAACCATCATAGATTCCGGGACATTTCGCGAAAGAAAACGATTCAAAAGATTTACAACGGCGGCATGTCTATCTCCAATCGTCATCTTCGGCACCATCTCCCCATCGATTATTTCTGCTCGTTCATAATCCTCGATCATCCCGAGATCGATCATCTTGTAATAATCGTCGACAGAGAATCTTAATCGACGCGGTTGGGGCTGGACTGGTGTAAGTAGGCCACTTCTGATCATAACAAATGAATTTTACGCCTTAAGTCAACCGATTCCAACATCCTCCCTCACCTTCAATAACTCGTAACCCTCACTCCTCGCCACAAACGTAGCGGCGGTAAGGTCGCCGACCACGTTGAGCGTCGTGCGGCACATATCGAGGATGCGGTCCACGCCGAGGATGATCGCGATCAGCGCCGGATCTATGCCGATCATTGCGAGGATACCGATGATGAACGGAATGGAACCGGAAGGAACGCCCGCCGTACCTATGCCGCCGAGGATGGCGAGATAAACGACCATCAGTTGTGTGCTCAACGCCAGGTCGACCCCTGCAAGTTGGGCCAAGAATAAGACCGTTACGCCTTCGTACAACGCGGTGCCGTTTTGATTAGCAGTTGCGCCGACGGTAAGCACAAAGCTGTTTATCTCTTTCGGAACGCCGAGATTTTCTTCACCTACGCGGAGGGCCGTCGGCAGAGTCGCGTTCGAAGACGAGGTCGAAAATGCAGTAACGATAACCGTCCTGATCCGGCTGAAAAATTCGAGCGGATTTAACCGCGAAAGGAAATAGACCGAGAGCGAATAAACGCCGAAGAAATGCAGCCCGAGCCCAAGCAGCACTGTCGCGACAAACCACGCGAGCGATTGAAGCAGATCGAGTCCGAATTGGGCTACGTTGTTAAAGATCAAACACGCCACCGCGTACGGCGCGAACTTCATTATGAAATCTATGATCTTAGACGTGATCGCGAAAACCGATTCCATCAGGCCGACAAAAGGTGCCCCCGCCGGCGACGGGATCAAGGTTATGGCAATGCCGACGATCAATGCAAAAAACATGATGTGCAGCATGTTCGGGCTTGTGCCGGAGATCGAGTTGAACACATTGCTCGGCACGATCGTTTTCACCGCCTGCATCAACGGTGAATCAGCCTTTGCCGACTCGGCGGCCTTTTTTTGCGCATCGGTGGCCGTGGCCGCCCCGCCGCTGAATTTCTCTTTTAGCTGGGTCGCGACATCCTCGTTGATTCGCTTGCCGGGCTGGATCGTGTTTGCCAGGCCCAGTCCGATCACGACGGATATAGCCGAGATAATGAGGCAGTAAGCGAACGATTTAAGACCGATGCGTCCAAGCTTGCGAATATCGCCAATCCCGGCCACGCCGACAACTAGCGACGAGAAAACAAGCGGGACGACGATCATCAAAAGCAGACTGAGAAAAAGTGTCCCGACCGGCTGAGTAATGTTGCTAACCAGCCAGACTACATTTGGGTGCGTTCCGCCCAGCGTCCAGTTCACCGCAAGACCGCCAAGCACGCCGACCAGCAACCCGATCAATATCTTCGTATGCAGGGCAACGCCTTTAGGTTTGTCAGGCGTATCGTCATCCAGGTCGGTCGCCAATTCGCGTTCGTAGTCGTCAGAAGGAATCTTGTCGTTTTCTGCCATTCGGATTTTCTGCCTTAAAGGAAAGATACTTGAACTGCTTGGATGCAGAGAGTTTAGCAGATATCGACGGGATTTGAATAACCCTTCCGCGCATCGGCGTGGGACGAGGATGATCCGATCCTAGTTTCTAAATGGTTTATTCGGTATAAGGAAAGATTGCCTTCGGTGCCTTGTGCTTTCGCCACCAGTCAGCGTAACAGACGTCCGTACAGCCGAGCGCGTGCGTGACCACTTTCCATTTGCTGCCGGTTTTCTTCAGCAGGCCGAAGAAGTTGTTGTCGAAAAGATCTTCTTCGTCCTTCCATGCCGTGTTGCTAAGGTCAGGGCGACCGCCGTCGGGCCTGGTCGGACGGCCGCTGACAAAAGCCCGGCTTCCCTGCACCTTAAAAGTGTCGGTAACGAAAACGATCTTCTGTTTGAGGTCGCGCTCAACTTGAGGTCGCGCTCAACCGAAACGCGCAACGCGTCGAATATCGCCTTGCGTTCGGGCGAGCCTTTGTCGGGTATATGGACCGACTGAGCCGAAATTGAAATCGCGGTGACTAAGGCAAACACTGCGACCGTCGTAATCTTCGTAAACATAATTATTGTCCAGATCGGTGTCCTCCGCTTTAAGCCGTCACGGTCTTTTCAATCTCGCTTATGGCGTCGTTACATCTCTCGCACACGGTCGGGTAGTTGGCGAATTCTCCGACGCGGGTCGAGTAATTCCAGCACCGTTCGCACTTTGTGCCGCTTGCTTTCTGAACCTCGACATTAAACGCATCGCCTTCGTGCACCTCGACCTGTGAAACGATGAAGATATAGCGGAGCTGCTCGTAATAATCGAGCAGAAACCGCGTGGTGCCGGTGTCGGTCGTTAATATAACTTTTGCCTCGAGCGAAGAGCCGATTTGTTTTGCATTGCGCGCTTCTTCCAATGCCCTCAAAACCTGATCGCGGATGGCGAAGATGCGTTCCCAGTTGCTGAGCAACTCCGAATCGTTGTTCGCGGCCGCTTTCGGAAATTCGGCAAGGTGAACCGACGGAACCGTCTGTCCGGGAATATTCTCCCACGCCTCGTCCGCAGTGAACACGAGTATCGGTGCCAGCAAGCGGCAGAACGTTTCGGTTATCCGATAAAGGGCCGTTTGCGCCGACCGCCTTTCTTTCGAGCGCGGGGCGTAGATGTAAAGGCGATCCTTGATGATGTCGAAATAGCGGGCCGAGAGCGTGACGGTGCAGAAATTATAGATCGCACCGTACGCGGCCTGAAAATCGTAGGTTTCGTAACCTTTCAGAACCTTCGCCGATACTTCGTCCAGGCTGGCGAGGGCCCAGCGGTCGATCGCGAGCAGTTCGGCATCTGCTACCGCGTCGGTCTCATAATTAAATCCGACGAGATGGCCGAGAGCTGAACGCAGCGTGTTGCGGAATTTGCGATATGACTCGATAACGCGCGACAGGATCTCGTCCGAACACCCCACGTCTTCGGTATAGTCCACCGCCGCGGCCCAGAGACGCAGAATCTCAGCCCCGGACTTGTCGATGATCTCTTGCGGCGCCGTCACATTTCCGAGAGATTTCGACTGTTTCTTACCTTCGCCGTCGACCACCCAGCCGTGTGTGATTATCTGTTTATAAGGCGATCTGTCATGAGCAGCGATGCCGCAGCTTAAACTGGAATTGAACCAGCCACGATATTGATCGCCGCCTTCAAGATAAACGTCCGCCGGAAAATGAAGCGTGTCGCCGCGCGTTTCCAGCACTGCGACGCAGCTTGATCCTGAATCGAACCAAACGTCGAGAATATCGGTCTCTTTGCGAAAGTCGGCACCGTTACACTTGGGGCAGGTAAATCCGTCTGGTAAAAGCTCGGTCTCTATCCGGTTGTACCATGCATCGGCCGTCTCTTCCGCGAAGATGTCCGCTACGTGATCGACTATTTTCGGATCGGCGATCGGTTCATCGCATGCCTGGCAATAAAAAACAGGTATCGGTACGCCCCAGGAACGCTGTCGCGAAACGCACCAATCCGGGCGGCCTTTGAACATATTCCGCATGCGGTCCTCGCCCCATGTCGGGTGCCATTTGACGTTTACTATTTCATCAAGAGCAGCCTGGCGGAGAGGTTTCGCACCCGAGTCGCCTTGTATCTCGTCCATCGAGATAAACCACTGAGGAGTGGCCCGGAAGATCACTGGATTTTTACATCGCCAGCAATGCGGATAGCGATGCTCGTACTTTTCCGAATAAACGAGCATTCCATTCTCACGCATAAACTCAACGATCTTCGGGTTTGCCTCGAAAATATTTTCGCCCGCCCAATGTTCTACGTCTGACGTAAACCGGCCTGCGGCATCGACCGGGTTGTACACTTCAAGGCCATACAGTTTGCCGATGTGAAAGTCGTCCGCACCGTGGCCCGGCGCGGTGTGAACACAGCCGGTGCCCGATTTTACCGAAGTTTTATTCTCAAACCGTACGTTCAGTTCAACCTCGGCATCCGCTTCGCCTAAGGTAACGTGGTCGCCGTTCATTATCAGCGAAGCGCGGTCAAGCCAGGCGTGCCTTGCTTCGAGACGGTCCAGTTTCGAACCCTTGAAACGCGCGAGCTCGGTTTTATTTTCAAAACCGCAAGTTTCGGCAAAACTGTTCGCCAATTCGGACGCAACGATGAAAACTTCGCCGCCTACATCTACCACCGAAGAGTCGAATTCCGGATGCACCGCAATTCCCATGTTCGCCGGCAGCGTCCAGGGCGTGGTTGTCCAGATGACGATGAACACACTTTTGCCCGCAAGTGCCGGATCAATTAGTGCCGGATCGCTTTTCATCGGGAACTTTACGTAAACGGATGGCGACGTGTGCTCTTTGTACTCGACCTCTGCCTCGGCCAGCGCGGTGCGGTCGTGGATGCACCAATACACGGGACGCAAACCTTTGTAAACGTAACCGCGTTCCAGAAACTTTCCGAACAACCTTGCCGTGGATGATTCGTATTCCGCCGACATCGTCAGGTAAGGCGTATCCCACTCACCCAGGATGCCGAGGCGTTTAAAATCGCGCGTCTGATTGTTCATCGCCGTCGAAGCGTGCTCGCGGCAGATGCGCCGAAATGTCGACACCGGAATGTCGGCCTTGTTTTTTCCTTTTTCCGCAAGCTTTCGTTCGACATGGGTCTCGATCGGCAGCCCGTGACAGTCGTAACCCGGAACATAAGGCGCGTCATAGCCCATCATCGACCGCGTCTTTACGACAAAATCTTTAAGGATCTTGTTCAACGCCGTCCCGATGTGAATGTCCGCGTTCGCGTACGGCGGGCCGTCGTGCAGGATGAATTTCTCACGCCCTTTCCGAGCCTCGGCGATCTTGTTATACAGATCGGCTTCCGCCCACTTCTTTAATCGGGCAGGTTCGCTCTGCCCCAAATTCGCCTTCTGAGCAAAGTCCGTCTTCGGCAGGTTAACTGTTTTCTTTAAGTCTAATTTTTCAGTCATCGATAAAAATCAAAAAGGCCCCAAGCGTTCTTAGCTTGGGACCTTATCAGAGCAAAATCTGCCATCCGCTCAACACTGGTTGAACGCAGTCCCTTTTCTGATGCTTATAATGGGCGATGGCCTCCGCATATTATTCGTTATGATATCACAAAACGGCTGAATTCATTCATCGAGCGGTCGTCGTGCCGCAAACATGTCGCAACGGGAAAAGTTCGGCGGTTTCCGTGTTCATTGGGCTGTAGCAAATCTTTGCATCTTCCCATGAATCGAACGAGCTTGCTGCGACCCTTCCAATTCGCGTCACTTTTTCGTATTTTTGGCCGTCGATCTCATATGTATAGTTCACGATGCTGTCCTTGACCTTTTTCATGCCTGTTTCCGGGACGATGTCGTAGCGAACTTCTGTTTTGGTTATTTTGGCCGGTGCTTCTGCAGTTAAGGTTTCACGTTGTTCCGAGTCTTGCAAAAAGGCGAAATAAGCCCCCACAGCACTCACTATTAATACTATCAGCATCGGCAAATAGAAACTTTGCGGAAGCCTCAGCTGCATGCTTCGTTCACTCCTCCTCGACGGTACACAACAGCGGATACTCTCTCGATTTAGCCAGGTTCATCGCTTTTTCAGCTTTCATATTGGCTATTTCGTAAGGATAAACGCCTGCCAGGCCGACGCCTTCGTTGTGGACTTTTAGCATGATCGCAACAGCCTCGGCTTCATCACGCATAAAGACGTATTCGAGCACGAAAACGACAAACTCCATCGTGGTAAAATCGTCGTTGTGCAGCAGAACCTTGTATAGCTTTGGCTTTTCAAGCCGGGTTTTGCTTTCTGTCAGAACATCCGTATCTTGATCGGGAAAATTAGGCATAGTGACAGGCTAATTTAGGATGTAACAGAGTAGCACAAAAATTACTGACTTCCCGGAGCTGCCTGTCGGATGTAAATGCCGCGCATAATCTAGCCATGCGTGAAGTTGGGACATGCAGCATGCCCACACAAGCCTGCCGAAAATTGCTCACTTTAGCGGATGCTAAAAATGGGCAGAGCTAATCTTACTCAACTATTACACTTCATTATCGCCTAACCCTGTTACTCTAAAACTAGGTCGATTTAAGCGATCACTCGGGAATCTCAATGCAAAATACGCTAACGTTTGGGCAAGTTCGCCACACGATCAATTGGAAGAACGTCATTCTAGTTACTTCCTTTCACCTTCTCGCAATTCCGGTTTTGTTTACGTTCAACTGGCAAAATCTTGCCGCGTTGCTGATTGGGAATTGGGTGGTCGGCAGCCTTGGCGTAGGCCTGGGTTGGCACCGATTGTTGACGCATCGAAGCTTTAAGGCCCCGAAGTGGCTGGAATATCTGCTTACCATCTTAGGCACGATGTCGATACAGGATTCTCCGGACAAATGGGTCGCGACGCACCGCATTCATCACAAATTCACCGAACAGGAAGGCGATCCGCACTCGACACGGTCAGGTTTCTGGTGGGCGCAGATCGGATGGGTCGTCTGGGGAACGGCGCAGGACCACGATGAAAAAACGCTGCGACGCTATGTTCCGGATCTTTTGAAGGATAAGGGTCAGGTACTGATCTCGCGTTACTATTACGTGCCGATCATTGTTTCGGCTCTGATCCTGTTTGCGATCGGCGGCTGGACGATGGTCGTTTGGGGTGTCGCCGCTCGGGTCGTTCTGGGCTGGCACACGACATGGTTTGTAAATTCACTCTCGCACATTTACGGCTCGCGCACGCACGAAACGTCGGACGATTCGACCAACAACTGGTTCGTGGCCCTGCTTACGTTTGGCGAAGGCTGGCATAACAATCATCACGCATTCCCAACGTCGGCGCGGCACGGCCTTCAATGGCATCAATTCGACATGAACTGGATCGCGATCCGCATCTTCGAAAAACTTGGCTGGGCAAAACAGATAAAGCTGCCGGAGATCAAACCTGCCGTCGAGATAGCCGGTGCATTGAAACAGGCGTCATAAAGTATTAGTATGCGGAAAAGTCATGGCTGACGATCCGCAAACTTACGCCGAGTTTTGGGACTTTTACGTGCGGGAGCACGGCAAGCCGCTCACGCGTGTTCTGCATTTTATCGGCACGTCCCTGGGCCTGGTGCTGCTTGTTTGGTTTATAGTCCGCGGCACCTGGTATTACTTTCCGATTTGTTTCGTCGTGGGCTATGCGTTTGCCTGGTTCGCTCACTTTGTGGTTGAGAAAAACAAGCCCGCTACGTTCAAATATCCGTTTTGGTCTTTCATTTCCGATTACAAAATGATGTTCTACATGGCTACAGGTAGAATGCAGCGTGAAGTCGAACGAGTAGTAACCGCCAAATAGACTATCTATGCGAATTGCAGCAATTTTTCTAGTCGTCGTCGTCGGATTTGGTTTTGTCTGGTTCCTCGGGGCAGATGCGGCCCAGCGTGGTGGAATTACCATCAGAACGGAAAATTTTCCACGACCTCCGTATTCGGGCGCGACGTATTTCATTTACGAACGTGACGGCAAAACGATCTGTACCAAGCTGGAAGTCTGCAATAAGTTTAACGACTGCGACGTCTCCTATAACAAAGGCACCTTTAAAAAAGGCGAAGACGTCGAGACCGGCGAACCCTACGGTAAAACAAACGCCGTCCTTATCCCGAAAGCAAAACTCCGCAAACATGTCTGCCTGACAAAATTCAAATTGTTCTAGAGTAAAACCATTTACGTTGCGGCGACGTTCAAGAGTTCGGCGGCTACCTACACGGCCAGCCGCTGCGAAATAAGTTCGAGCGAACGGTTATAACGATAGCCGATGCTGAAATGTCCGTCGTCGAATTCTTCGTGGATGTGTTCGACGCCGTGATCGGTAAGTTTTTTTGACAAGATGCGAGCTCCTATGTCGAGAGCGAACTCATCGCGTTTGCCAGCGTCTAAATAAAGGAGCTCGAGACTGTTCAAATATTCGCCGTGCTTTTCACCCAGCCGGACAGGATCGTGGCCCCGCCATAGGGACC
>CADEEU010000001.1:13761-37327 GCA_902826385.1 uncultured Acidobacteriota bacterium
ACGCGTTTCGCCTGTGTTCAGATCAAACGGCAGATCGAAATCGGTTCCATTCGGCGAATAACAGGCCGACATCCCGATCGTATTCAGTGCCGCAAAGTCGTCCTTTCCTTTCTTCTCCTCGGCCCAGAATTTTTTCATGAAACCGAGCGGATCGCCCTTGATCATGCGAAACGCTTTCGCAAAATCGTTTGGGTAGCAATATTCGAAATACGCGTCGCCGGCGTGCGAGCAGACCATGCCAAAAATATCGGCGTGCCGCAGCCCCATGATCAATGATCCATAACCGCCGGAAGAAATTCCCATCACGGCCCGCGAATCACGATTGTTTATTGTGCGAAAATTTTCATCGACGAATGGCACGATCTCGTTTGTCAGGTAGTCCTCATATCTGCCTGTCGCGGTCGAATTGACATATTGCGAACCGCCGTAATAGGTAAAACAGTTCGGCATTACAGCGATCATCGGACGAATAGTACCTGCGCCGATCAAGCCGTCCAGACGCTGATGCAGATCAGGCGTAAACGCGCTGTCATTGATCAACATACGGCCGCGGCCGGTGAAACCGGTAAGACAATAGACCGTCGGAAAACGTTCGTCCGTTTCTGCGTAACCGGGCGGCAGAAAAACAAAAAGATCGCGCACATACGCGTCGCCGAGCGGATTGTCTTTTAAGACATCGCTCGCATGCCGGACGCGCACAACCGAGCCGCCGCCGTTTTCTTCAGGAATAAAGATGTGCATATCTTTTTGGTCGTAACTATCAACTGCCAACTAAAAAGCTACTAACTTATAGAAATATCATTCCTAGCAGTTTATAGTTGGAAAGTTGATAGTTGGTAGTTAAGAAGAGAAAGTTTTTAGGTAGACTGTACCTCAACTAATTATGTTTGCCAGCGAAATTGTCAACGTAAACCCGAATAACCTCAATACGACCATCGAGTTTCTGACGGCGATGATCACTCCCGCGTTGCTGATCTCGGCCACGGGCTCTCTTGTGCTGTCAACATCGACGAGGCTTGGGCGCGTCGTGGACCGGGTTCGCGCTCTTGAAATTCGTTTAGGCGAACTGATCTATGCCGAGGACAAATCGGAGGTGCCGCTTTACGAAAAACGCGTTGAAGTGATCGTCGATCTGTTGGATAAAGTAACCAGCCGTTCGCGTATTTTGCAGCGGGCGATGGGCACCTTTTATTACGGGCTCGGGTTTTTTGTCCTGACAAGTGTGACTATCGCGGTTGCGGGCATCTTTAACATTTACAAGTGGCTGCCGATTCCGATCGGCATTGTCGGAATTATGTTCCTTTTCTACGGCAGCATACTGATGCTGCGCGAAACGCGGATGGCGACGGCGACCGTTAACGCTGAGATGGACTTTACGTGGGAGCTTGCACGGCGTGTCGCGCCTAAAGATGTCGCGAGCAAGTACAAAGGATTCGAAACCGGTGAGCACAAATCAAAGCCCAAAGTATCTAGAACTCTTGGCGGAGAATAAGCTGGAAGAGCGGGTCGAAGCGCTTGAAGAGCTTTTGCGCGCGTGCACTGTCTGCCCAAAGGATTGCGGCAACGACCGGTCTAAAGATGAGATCGCCGCGTGCTATTCCGGACGGCTGCCGATAGTTTCATCATACACCGCCCATTTCGGCGAAGAACCCGTCTTGAGCGGCACACGCGGAGCCGGAAACATCTTTTTCGGCAACTGTAATCTTCGCTGCGTTTATTGTCAGAACTACCAGATCTCGCAAACCTGGAAAGAGCAAAAGAAAAACGAGATCACGCACGAACGTCTCGCCGGGATGATGCTGGAGCTGCAGGAGCGCGGCTGTCACAATATCGGGTTCGTCTCGCCGACGCACTTTGCTCCGCAAATGGCCCGGGCGATTTTGATTGCCGCCCGACAGGGCTTGCGGCTGCCGATCGTTTACAACACCAACGCCTACGATTCTGTCGAGGTTCTGCGGCTGCTGGACGGAATTGTGGACATCTATCTGCCCGATCTGAAGTACGCCGACGCCGGCTTTCAATTCTCAAAGGTTCGCGATTACGCAATCCACGCTAGGGCCGCGATTAAAGAAATGTATCGGCAAATAGGGGACGAGCTGATATTTGATAAAGATGGATTGTTAACACGCGGCCTGCTGATCCGGCTGCTCGTTCTGCCGAACGACATCGCCGGCATTGAAGAAAATTTACGCTGGATTCACGCCGAACTCAGCCCGCGAACCGCCATTTCTCTCATGGCCCAATACTACGCCACCAGCAAAGCCGCAACCGACCCGCGTTACATACTGCTGTCCCGCCGCATCTCCGAACGCGAGTGGTACGAAGCCGTCTCGCTGCTCGACGAACTCGGGATGGAAGAAGGCTTTATGCAGGAATACGAATCCGCGTCGCACTATTACCGGCCGGATTTTACCGATAAAGACACGCCGTTTAAGGACGTCAGAGATTTTAAATCGTAGCGCTCGACAGCTTCAGCCTTGACCTCTTCCCAGGAAAAATTACCGCCGGGGTTCTTTTCGTAGTCTTCAAGCCGTCGGGCAAGTTCGGCCTGCTGTTCTGGACTAATCGAAACCGCGTCGGGTGAGACGTTTATGCTGTCCCAGATATCGTCCACGAGTTTGATCCGCTCTGTAATTGGGAGTTTTAGTGCTTCTTCAAGTGTGGTTTCCATCTTGAATTAAAGATATACTGGATGCAGAATCGAAGCAACAAAATTGTTCAATCTTTAGGTTCGAGCGCCGCGAGACTCCAACAACCAGTTATGCTCCGCACACACGCCGACACGAACGGCCGAGTATCCTCGGCTACTCAGAGTTTCAAGTCTTACCGAACAGATATATGGCTCACCCCGTGTGCTACGAATAACTTTTGGGAGTTCATTAAAAGTGGCAAACCGAACCTCAATCTCCGCTACTTTCAATTCGGTCGGACCGATTCCCACATTCCGAAGCTTTTCGAACAACCATGCTCGATAACGGGATGCGACAATACCGACCGGCGAAGCAGAACCATCGTCAGATAGCAGGTCGACTGACAAAGGTTCCGACCAATCCGTGCGTTAGGTTCTTTAGTCGCGTTTGAGCAGCCATCTTTACGGCGCTTTCAAAACCCATCCTTTCGGGTCGAGTACTGGCGGTGTGCTGGTAAATCCAACGCTGCCTTTTCCACGTTTCATCTCGACACGCTGAGTTGTTCCATTGACTTCAACATCCACCGGCATCGGGAACGGCAGGTTGTTCGGTGTTTCCCAGCGTAAGGTCATTGAGTTGCCGTCGTTTTCGGTGATCAGTTTCGGCAGCTTTGGCTGGCGTAGATAGATTTCGAAAAACCAGCCGAGTTTCATCCTCGATTCCTGTTCGGCTATTCGCAGAAAATCGTCGGTTGTAACTAGGCGGGTTTGGCGGCCGTCGGTGTAGGACTCCATGGCTTTGGTTGGATATGCCATGCGGCGGAGTGCCCGGAAAAATGCGTCGTCGCCGATCAGGTATCGCAGCGTGTGCAGAACGACGGCGCCTTTGCCGTAGATGTCGCCGTCGGACTTTATGAAGTCGGGAGCCTGCAAGTAAACCTCGTAGGCGAATTTGGCTTCGCGCGGAGCGACCGGCTGCATGTTGCGTGTGTTTTTTGCACGCGCTCGCATCGATTTGAGATACTCGTCCTTTTTACCGAGATGTTCCAGGTACAGGGAGTCCATGAAGGATTGGAAGCCCTCGTGAATCCAAAAGTCGCGCCAGTCACTTGCGGTTACCAGGTTCGACCACCATTCGTGGCCGAACTCGTGAAGCTGCAGCCAGTCAAAGCCATGTTCGTTGTACTGAAATTTGTTCCCGTACGCGAGATGGGTCGAGTGCTCCATGCCCAAATGCGGAGTTTCGACAATGCCGAGTTTCTGCGACCGGAATGGAAACGGTCCCAAGTACTTTTCGTAAAACGCGTTGTATTTTTTTGTTTCTTCGATCAGCTTTGCACCGTTATCGTAGCTTTCCGGCAAGATGTAAAACTCGATGGGAATCATTTCGCCGGTGATGCTTTTGACACTGTCTTTGATAACGCGGTACGGGGCGGCGTCGAACAGGATCGAATAGTTCGGGATCGGGTTCGTCATCCGCCAAACATAGGTCGAAGTGCCGTCGTTGTTCTTGACCGTTTCAATCAGCTTGCCCGGTCCGGCTGCGACAAGCGGATCGGGCACGGTAATGCGCATTGTTGCGGTCGACGGCTTGTCGGACGGATGGTCTTTGACCGGAAACAGAATATCTGCGCCGTCGTTTTGCATCGCAACCGAGATCCAGTCGGCCCCGCCCGGCGTCGTGGCCCAGATGACGCCGCCGACCCACGGCGGCCGCGGAGCAACGCGTGGGCTGCCAGAGTATGCGATCAGGGTTTCAAAGGTTTCACCCACTCTTTTTCGGGCCGGAAACCAAATCCATATCTTGCCGTCGCGACGTTCGAAGTTAAGCGACTTTTGCTGTCCGGCGCTGTCACCGTAAACGCGCTCGATGGCGTAAGGCGTGTCGAGGTTGACTACGATAACATTCGTCGGTTTAACGACCTTTGCAATCATCACAGTCGTCCCGGAAATGGTTTTTGTTTCCGGATCGACCTTGAGTGCCACGTCGTACGACTGAACATCATAAGCAGCCTGTTCCGGCATAAGCGGGCCGCCTGTTTCGGTCGGGCGTACACCAAGCTCCCGCTGTGCGAATACAGAACTTGCTAAAAGAACCGACAGTAAAATGCTCTTTTTCATAAGGCCTCTAGGTTTTATACGGATGATTGTAGTGCAATTACGACCGTAGTGTAAGTCTTGTCTTTATACATCGAATTCAGCGACAACAGGCGCGTGGTCGCTGGGCTTTTCGAGCGCCCGCGGTTCTTTGTCTATCCAGCAATCGGTACACGATTCGGCCAGCGGCGGTGAAGCCCAGATGAAATCGATGCGAAGGCCGCGGTCCTTTTCGAAATCGTGGTGAAAGTTGCTCCACCATGAAAACTCTTTTACGTCGTCATTGATCTGACGAAACAGGTCCACAAAACCCCAGCGTTTAACATTCAGCAATGCCTCGCGTTCGGGTTTTGAAAAATGCAGTTTGTCCTTCCACAACGAAGGCTTCCAAACATCGAGTTCGTGCGGTGCGACGTTCAGGTCGCCGCAAAGGACGACATCGTCATCTACATCAAACTGCTCATCAAAGTAAGTTCGCAACCGGCCCAGCCAGTCGAGCTTAAACCTGAATCTGTCGCTCGCCATTTTGGTCCCGTGCGGAGCGTAAACGTTGACCAGCCTTACACCTTCAATCTCGCAGCCGATCAACCGCCGAGGCGCGTCAGCTGCATAGCCCGGAAAATTCTTTTGCAGATCGCGGATAGGGTGTTTAGAAAGGATCGCAACACCGTTATAGGATTTTTCGCCATGAAATTCTACAAACGGAAATCCCGCCGCTCTGAATTTAGCATGCGGAAAACGCGAATCGACACATTTCAGCTCCTGCAGACAAACGACATCCGGATCGTTAACGGAGCACCAGTCCAGCAAATGCCGAAGCCGCGAATTTATGCCGTTTATGTTCCAGGTTGCGATTTTCACGCGAACTGCCTTGAGTCAGTTTAGACGCTTTGTCCAATAGTTCGGTTCGCGATGTTGATGGGCAACTGCGATTATGAGAACGTAATCCGCTTCGACGGAATATAGAAGCTTGTATGGAAATTTATGAAGTAAGCATTTTCGCACGTCCTCGAGTTCTACAGACCAAGCGTGTGGATGTCGGGCAATTCGGTTAATAGCCAGCTTTACCTCTTGCCTGAACCGAAAACCGAGTCCATCGAAGGACAGCTCGAAATAGTCGGCAGCATCGTCAAGCTCTTCTTGGGCGGCCTCGAGAAACCGGACTTTCATTCTTTAGCAAATACTTCTTCCATTGGTATTGATTTAAGTTTTCCGGCACGGTAAGCGTTGAGCCGACGCATCGCCTCTTCTGCCCAAATTCGGTCAAGAGCCGGGTCCGGGACGTCGAGGCTTCTGAGTAAACCTTCAACAACTGCGAATCGGGCTTCAGGCCGCAGTTTTAACGCTTTTTCGAGTATGTCTGCTTCACTCATACGAACATTATAATTCAGAATGCCCTGGAAGGAGCAAAATTCTAGTTTGATCTAGTTGAATTCAGCCACAACCGGAGCATGATCGCTCGGTTTTTCTAACACGCGCGGTGCTTTGTCGATGTAGCAGTCCGTACATTTTGCAGCAAGCGAAGGAGAGGTCCATATGTAGTCGATGCGGAGGCCGTGGTTGCGTTGCCAGGCGCCTTCGCGGTAGTTCCACCAGGAAAATTCCTGTGTACGGCCTTCAATCTGGGAAAACAGGTCGACGAAGCCCCACTGTTTGACTTGTTACATCGCTGCACGCGCGGTCTTGGTGAAATGCAGTTTGCCTTCCCACGCCGGTACGCTCCAAACGTCCAGTTCCTCCATAGCAACGTTAAAATCGCCGCAGAGCAGAACGTCGTTTTCGGCGGAGCATTGATCGTCGAAAAAACGCCGGAGTCGCTGCAGCCAGTCAAGTTTAAAGGTGAATTTGTCCGTCCACAGCTCGGTCCCGTTCGGGATGTACGTGTTAACGATTCGGATGCCGTTGACCGTTGCGGCGATTATTCGTTTAGGCGACTCGTCATCGTCGTCCAGAAAGTTTTTTTGCACGTCTTCAATCGGAAACTTGGAAATGATCGCCACGCCGTTGTAGGATTTTTGGCCCATAAACGCCGCATCGTATCCGAGCTCTTTCAACGCAGCGATCGGGAAATTTTCATCGACCGTCTTAGTCTCCTGAAAGCAAACGACATCGATGTCATTCGCCTCCAACCAGCCGACCAGCTGCGGCATTCGGACGTTGATCGAATTTACATTCCAGGTGGCAACCTTCATAAAGGAAAAAATACCACCCGGACCGTTGCTTTTCAAAATAATCGCAGAAAAGCGGCCGCACTTCCTGATCGGTTAGAAAGACAGAATTATGTTCCCCAGGATTTGTTAAATCCCTTTAATTATTTGATAATCATTAGTTTTGATAATCTGCTGGACCTTGCGTTAGTTCCCATCCATGAAAAAGGAAGCGATATCTCAGATTTAGAGGTGCGCTTTTCGCGGATGGGACGAGAGATATAGACACATGAACAATTACGTAATTTATTTGGTGCCCGCCCTTGGGATTTTGGGGCTGGTAGTGATGGCCTTCAAGTCGGCCTGGGTTTCTAAGCAGGATGCCGGCGAGAAGAACATGCAGGAGCTGGCCGGGCACATTGCAGACGGTGCGATGGCGTTTTTGAAGGCCGAGTGGAAGGTACTTAGCATTTTTGTAGTCATCACAGCAGCACTGTTGGCCTATTCGGGGACGATCCACGAGGTCGGCGGTCGTCAGATACATTCGCATTGGCTTATCGCGGTCGCGTTCATCATCGGGGCCGTTTTCAGCGCCACGGCCGGGTTTATCGGCATGAAGGTCGCGACCAAGGCGAACGTTCGAACGACACAGGCAGCTCGCACCAGCCTGAAGCAGGCGTTAAAGGTGTCATTCACGGGCGGAACCGTAATGGGCCTCGGCGTTGCCGGCCTTGCTGTTTTAGGCCTGGGCGGATTGTTCATCGCCTTTCTCGCGATATTTGCCGATCTGGGTGTGAATACGGTGCGCACCTCGATCGAGGTCTTGACCGGGTTTTCGCTGGGAGCCGAGTCGATAGCGTTGTTTTCGCGTGTCGGCGGCGGCATTTATACGAAGGCGGCTGACGTAGGCGCTGATCTTGTCGGTAAGGTTGAGGCGGTTATTCCGGAGGATGACGTTCGCAACCCCGCAACCATTGCGGACAATGTCGGCGACAACGTAGGCGACGTCGCCGGAATGGGGGCCGATCTGTTCGGTTCTTATGTTGCGACCATTTTGGCAACGATGGTGCTTGGGCAGGAAGTAAAGCTGAAGGATGCGTTCGGCGGAATGTCCGCGATACTGCTGCCGATGGTCATCTGCGGTCTGGGCATAGTTTTTTCAATAATCGGTACGTTTTTCATCAAGATCAAGGATGAAAAATCTAGTGTTCAGAATGCGTTGAATGTCGGAAACTGGGTTTCGATGCTGCTGACCGTGATCGCATCTTTCTTTGTAGTGATGTGGATGCTGCCTGAGGGACAGATCACGCTGCGCTCGACAACTTTCGACAAATGGGGAGTCTTCTTCGCTATCGTGGTAGGGACGGTTGTCGGGGCGATTATGAGCTTCGTCACCGAGTACTACACGGCGATGGGCAAAAAGCCGGTCAACTCTATCATTCAACAGTCGGCTACCGGCCACGCCACCAACATAATCGGTGGGCTGTCGGTGGGTATGAAGTCCACGGTTATCCCGATACTTACGCTGGCCGGCGGTATTGTCGCTTCTTACTATTTTGCGGGACTTTACGGCGTCGCGATCGCGGCAGCGGGCATGATGGCAACTACCGCGATGCAGCTTGCGATCGACGCTTTCGGACCGATCGCGGACAACGCTGGAGGCATAGCCGAGATGAGCCAGCTGCCCCCGGAAGTTCGCGAACGCACGGACAACCTCGACGCGGTCGGCAACACAACAGCGGCGACGGGCAAAGGGTTTGCCATCGCATCGGCCGCGTTGACGGCGTTGGCCCTGTTCGCGGCGTTCGTCGGAATGGCCGGTATCGACCGGATCGATATTTACAAGGCGAATGTGCTGGCCGGCTTGTTCGTCGGCGGAATGATCCCGTTCATTTTCTCGGCATTGTGCATCCAGGCCGTTGGTAAGGCCGCTATGGACATGGTGCAGGAAGTGCGGCGGCAGTTCCGCGAAATACCGGGCATTATGGAATATAAGGCCCAGCCGGAATACGAAAAATGCGTAGCCATCTCGACCAAAGCGTCGATCCGCGAAATGCTCGCACCGGGCGCTATCGCGTTGATCACTCCGGTCGTCGTCGGCTTCAGCTTCGGCCCGGAAGTTCTGGGCGGTCTGCTTGCCGGCGTCACTGTCTCAGGCGTGCTGATGGGCATCTTTCAATCGAACGCCGGCGGTGCTTGGGACAATGCCAAGAAATCTTTCGAAAAAGGCGTGCTGATCAACGGCGAGATGGTCTTTAAAGGCTCCGAGGCCCACAAAGCATCGGTAACCGGCGACACCGTTGGCGACCCCTTTAAAGATACCTCAGGCCCGTCAATGAACATTCTCATCAAGCTGATGTCCATCGTATCGCTGGTGATCGCTCCTTATATTTACGGGATCGGGCAGTAAGAGATAGCCGCAAAAAGGCACAAAAAGGGACCGCTTTTTGTGCCTTTTTGCCCGATATAGATCTTCGAATCGGTTGACGGCCCTTTCTCGTGTTCGTGTTATAATCGCGGTGTTATGATCCAGACGTTGGAAGCCGTGATCGATTCTGCAGGCCGTGTAAGATTGCTCGAGGATGTTTCTCTTCCAAAGGGACACCGCGCCCTGGTTACAGTCCTGGATGAGGCTGCAGACGTTGGTACATACGAACCCGCCTTGCTGAGCGAGGAATCTCTCGCCGAAGACTGGCTCCGGCCCGAGGAGGACGAAGTTTGGTCGCACCTGCAGTTGGAACGGTAGTTCTCGTCCGATTTCCCTTTTCAGATTTATCAAACGCCAAATTGCGCCCGGCTGTGGTCCTTGCCGATGCCGGCCGCGGAGATTGGATACTCTGTCAGATAACGAGCAAGTCCTACGCTGACAGAGGAGCTATCGAGATCAACAGTTCTGATTTTTCTTCCGGCTCACTGATCGCTGTTAGCTATGCTCGTCCCGGCAAGTTGTTTACCGCCAGCGCCGGAATAATGACAAAGACTGTTGCTGAACTGAGTCGCTCCAAGGTGAGTGAAATTCTTAAATGCGTGGCGGCTCTTTTTCACGAGGAGTGAGTCCGCCAGTTACTAGGTTTACCATGTTCCTCCACGGACCCGGCTTATCCGCTCCCAAACTTCGTCGCTGATTGCATTTTTCCATACACCTCCAAGCAATTGACGGAACTTCGGATCTTTCCGAGCTATGCTCTCGACACAATCTACATACTGTGCGCCGAAATAAACCAAGAGGTCTTCTAGCGGTCCGGCCGCCAGTACTGCGAAAACGCGGCGGGACATTTCTTTGGGATAGGCCACGATGATAAATTCCGATAAAGCTTCATCCTCGCCGCTGAGATGAAATGCGGACACTTTGTCGATTGAGATGCTCGATTTCGGCCTTCTATCGTCGGGACCGCGCATTTCCCAGTCGGCTATCCACTTTTCGGCGAGTTGCATTAGATCGGCGTCGTCTTGGTTCATCGATGTTTATGAAGATCGCGTTGAATCCTACTCACGTGCCATCCACTGACGCTTCCATCAACCCAACAAACCTTTCAAACAGATATTCCGAATCATGCGGACCCGGTGCTGATTCGGGATGATACTGCACGGAAAATACGGGGAGCGTTTTGTGTCGAAGGCCGGCGACAGTTTGGTCGTTTAGGTTGATGTGGGTGACTTCGATTTCGGCAGGGAGCGAGGCGGCGGCGACGGCGAAGCCGTGGTTGTGGGACGTGATTTCTATTTTGCCGGTGGTCAGGTCTTTGATTGGTTGGTTGCCGCCGCGGTGGCCGAATTGTAGTTTGTAGGTTTCGCCGCCGAAAGCGGAGCCGATGAGTTGATGGCCGAGGCAGATACCGAACATTGGGACCTGCGCTTCCGTGAGTTTTTTGATCTCTTCGACAACCTTTTTCATCGAGGCTGGGTCGCCGGGGCCGTTTGAGAGGAAGATGCCGTCGGGTCTTAGGGCGAGAACTTCATCGGCTGACGTCTCAGACGGGACGACGGTGATTTTGCAGCCGAATTTTGTGAACTCTCGGAGACTGTTGGTTTTTACGCCGAAATCGAACGCCACCACGTGGTATTTCGATTCGGTCTGCGGCACACTTCCTACCGGTCGTGTTTCTGCCTGGTACTCGAACATCTCGTCAACCGTAACGGCACTCGCGAGTTCGCGGTTATTCATGTCGGGGGAAGCCAGGACGCGTTCGAGCAGGCTTTTTGCGTCGAGGTCGACGGTTGAGATTCCGGCACGCATTGCTCCTTTGTCGCGGATGTGGCGGACGAGGGCGCGGGTGTCGATGTGTTCGATGCCGACGATGTCGTTGCGGATCAGATATGAATTTAGCGATTCGGTCGAGCGCCAGTTTGAGACGATGCGGCTGGCCTCGCGGACGACGAAACCCTCGACCCACGGACGGCGCGATTCGACGTCTTCTTCATTGACACCGTAATTGCCAATCAGCGGATAGGTCATGGCGACGATCTGTCCGGCGTAGCTGGGGTCGGTCAGTATCTCCTGATAACCGGACATTGACGTATTGAAAACCATCTCGCCAAAACACTCGCCGTCGGCGCCAAAAGACGCACCCGAGAAAGTGCGCCCGTCTTCGAGAACAAGGACTGCCTTTTTCGAAAAATTCATTTTGGAAATTTTACCACAGAGAACACACAGTGCACGGAGAGGAAAAAGATTTTGCTTCTCTCTCTCCGTGTCCTCTGTGTTCTCTGTGGTGAAATCTTACTCGTCTTCTTCAGCCCGTAGATCTTCGAGCGTCTTCGGTTCGGGGATATCGTACTCGCCGTGTTCGAGGAAGCCGGCTTTTGATGGTTTCCAGTAGCGGAAGAAGGCTTTGCCGTAGATGTATTTTTCCGGGACAAGGCCCCAGACGCGGGAGTCGGACGAATTGTCGCGGTTGTCGCCCATTACGAAATAGTAGTGCTGATCGACCGTTTTCAGGACGTTTTCACGCAGGTTCTGGTTGTGGATTGTGTCTATGTACGGCTCGTTCAGTTCACGCCCGTTGATGTAAACTTTGCCATTGCGGACCTCGACGGTTTCGCCGGGCAGGCCGATCACGCGTTTTACATAGCTCTTGTCCGGATCGCTCGGGTACCAAAAAACGACTATGTCGCCGCGTTCGAGATGTCCCCAGCTAACGCTTCGCCATTTATAATAGACGAGCTTGTTTACGAGAAGGCGCTCGCCGTCATGAAGCTGCGGCAGCATCGACGTGCCCTCGACAACAACAGGCTGAACCGCGAAAACGCCTAGAAGTATAAAGACGACTATAATCAGAAAAACGTCACGAAGCAGCCGTAAGCTCTCGAACCAAAGGCCTTGTCTCGATTCACGCCGCATTTCTACGACATCGATGTCCGGATCGTCCATCGACGATACCATTCCAAACTCGATTTGGTTATTCTTGCGGAATTCGAACATAATTCAGAACAGAGCGCTCCGGCGAAAACGCGAGATTCGCCAACATAAAAGTTACAATTTACAGGCCGTTTTTGTCAAAGAATTTCAGTACTTGTTATGAACGAAGCTATCCGATCATTGTTCCCGGCACTATCGAAATATACGTACTTGAACAGCGCCGCCGTTTCGCCGATTCCCACCACTGCTATAGATGCGGTAAATGCCCAATTGGCTGACGTTTCTTTGAACGGCTCTAACAATTATTCGCAGTGGATCGCCACCAAGGACCGTGCCCGTGCATTGGCCGCCGGCATGCTCGGCGTCAGGCCGGAGGAAATAGCGTTCATGAGGAACACGTCCGACGGCTTTGCGTCGGTCGCGAACGGGCTGACCTGGCGGGCTGGCGATAATATCGTCAGCTACGAACATGAATTCCCCGCTAATTTTTACCCGTGGCGGATGGTGCGCGACCGTTATGGTGTCGAATTAAGGCTTTGTCGGGAACGGGATGGACGGATCGATTTGGACGAATTTATCGGCCTGATCGACAAAAACACAAAGCTGGTCGCGATCAGCTCGGTCCAGTTCGCATCGGGTTTTCGCGCCGATCTTGAGCGGATTGGGCGGGCGGCACGAGCGGTCGATGCGTTGTTCGCGGTGGACATAATCCAGGGCATGGGCCAGTTTGCGTTCGACCTGCCGGCACAGTTTGTTGATATCGGGGCCGGGGCAAGCCACAAATGGCTGTGTGCACCGGAAGGCTGCGGAATTTTGTACGTTTCCGACCGCGTACGCGACCGCATAGAACCTGCGTCCGTAGGGTGGATAAGCGTCGAAACGCCGTGGAACTTTACCGACCGCGCGCAGCCCTTTAAGCCAAATGCACTGGCGTGGGAAAGCGGGACCGGCGCGTCGTCACTGTTCTACGGCCTTGAGCAAAGCCTGAAAATGCTGGTTGAAGCGGGGCTGGGCAAGATCGAGGTCTATTTAGAGCAACTAACGGATATGCTCTGCGATTCGCTCGGCTCGAAAAACTACGAAGTAGTTAGTTCAAGAAGGCCCGGCGAAAAATCCGCGATAGTCTGCATCAAGCATCGCGAGGGCCTCGACTGCAACGTCATAGCCGAAAGGCTGGCTGCCGAGAACATCGTCATCAGCCCACGCAACGGCGTTGTCCGGATAGCACCGCACTTTTATAATAATGGCGTGGACATCGAAAGGCTGATAGAGGGGTTACCTTGACGAGCCTCATGAAGCCGAAGCAGCCGCAGGAGTCGGTTCGTCGATGGCGTCTGTCACGAACCAACGAATGCAGCTCTTTCGTAAATCACCGTTCCGAAATAGATGCTTAAGTGCTACATAAACGGCTTTGTCTCCTCCAGCTGTAGGAAAACATTGATCAGGGTCTATGATGACGCGTCCTTCGGAACCGCGGAAGCGCAGGCTATATTCGACGGATATCAGGACCGCGACGGACTAATCTCTTTCGAACTTGAAGACCAATATTCTGGAAAACCAATATGCGTGGTGGCCGTAGACATGCAACAGAAATACCTCAAAGTGACGCTGACGCCTCAGCGGGACGGTCTCTACCACACCGTGTACATCGAACCGGAGTTGCGTGAAACTAGGAAATCTATTGGATTTCCGGCGGATTGGCAGGAGGTTTCGCAAGCAAATCTTGATAGTCTTCGCGCCACGCGCCTGCGGACTCCTTTGGAAACTTTATCGGCTTGGAGTACGGACGCTCGCGTCCGCTATGCTCAGCACTTTTCTGCGGAATGGAGCGCATTCAATGCTTGGTACAATGAAATCCTGAGATCGCGCCACTATCGAAGGGACAGGGAATGTATCGACGCTTTGAGATTCCCGTCAGAACAAGATGAGAGCCAACCAAAACTAGCGTTCGAGACACTACTTGCTGAAACGGCGGTTCACGTCGGTGTCCAAGATGCATTAGTCGAGGGCTATAAACAATATTTGTCCCCTAGCTTGCTGTCGGACTTCGTCGGCGCTTGCTTTCAAAATTCGGATCTTCGATCGAGGTTCTTTGTTTACGCGGCGCCATACCGGACGGAGGAACAGCCTCGCTGTCTTGGTTTAACATTTCTTCCCGACAAAGATTACAAAAAGCTTTACGTGGGCCTACGAGAGGTTCTGGCAAGTGAAAACGGTATTGTCGAGAGTGAACAATCGGTCCAGCAGGTCTTTCTCCAACTAGGAATCGGAAGTCATGGGCAATGCTTCTTCGTCGAAAAGCATCCGCTTGCCAAGCCTCACACACCTGTTCAAACTGAGTTTATTCGCAACGTGCTCCTCACGACTCCGGCTCTCAAAGATCTAGTGGATTTTCAGAGCGCCTATGCGCAAAGGGGAATTTGGCATGGCGTCCTGGAGCTTCTTTACTGCGTTCGCAACGCGTGCGTTCACGGCCATCTGGCCCCACTACAGGACGCCAACGAACCAGTGTTTGAGGCCTCCTATCGTCTTCTTGCTGCTTTACTTCAAAAAATGGTTCGGTGTTGAATAGATGTGTAGCGACCGTTCACGGTTCTGACAGTCCGTCAAGATTCAGCCGCGTAAGACCGCCCGCGTCGGAGTAGGCCGTGCGGGTGTTTCGCTGATGTTCGCGAAACCGGTAGAAAAAGAAACCGGCGATCAGGCCCGAAACGACTGCCACGCCAAGCCCGCTGACGATCCAGATAACGGTTGAGATAAAAATATCGCGTGCCGTGGTGACGAAGTAGCGTTCCAGTTTTTTCAGCAGAAACGGGTCTTCGCCCAGCCACTGGACCGCCTTTTCGTATTTGACCTGATCGATAAGCGCCCCGGCCGCGGCCGGATCGGCTGCGTCGAACACGAACACGTTGTAGTTACCTACACGACGGTACACGGTGGACGGATCGGAAACGGCCGCTAATTGATTCAATACTCTCGAATCCGCGTCAACCGAGCCTTGCGGGTTTGTAAATTCGACAATCAAAAGCTTTCCGGAAGGGTAATTGGCCGTCACGGCCTCGGTGCCGGCAGTGAAATCTATTTGATCGAGCACCGCCTTATCCGGCAGGGCCTTTTTCAGATCGGCGGCATTATTTACAAAAACGGTGCTTGAGCGGACGTTCTCCCACTCCGGCAGGTGTTTTATCAACACTGGAAGGCCATCGTCTTCTGAAATCTCAAGGCTTTTGAGCGGCGGGGCGGCGTTTGGCTGAGCAAAAATGGCGGTTGAAAGGCAAAGGAGAGCCAGGAAAAGCGTGAAAAATCGTACAGCTGGTCGGTTCATTTCAAATTCGGCCCGGTTTACCGGAATATCCTGGTGCCAAACAGGGAATCTTAATAATAGCACCTATGAGTAATCCGAGGACAATACCGAACCGTTTCAATACACACCAAATCGTATAGCGGATCAACGACGCCGTACGGGTTTGGGCTATGAATCTAGGCTATGATGTCTGCCGAATTACAAAGTATGCCCGTAAAAACGCAACAATTGACCTGTTATTTCGTTCAATAAATTGCCGTATTTTGCGGTTTGTAAGGTTTGGCACACCAGTTGAAAGGTTTACAAGCGGGGGAACAAGCGATGACAACAGAAACATTAGATTATCCGATTTTTCAAAGTGCTTCGTCGGTCAAGAACAAAGCGGCATTGGTCGCTTCGGCGAAAGTTGCTACGGATGTTACCAAGGTTAAGGACTTCGATCTGACTCAGGCCGCGGCCAAAGGGGACATGGCTGCTTTCGAGGAAATTTACCAGCGTCATCATAGACGCGTTTACTCGATCTGCCTTCGTATGCTGCAAAATGCTTTCGAGGCAGAGGATTTAACCCAGGATGTCTTTATCCAGCTTTACCGTAAGGTTGGAAGCTTTCGCGGCGACTCGGCCTTTACGACATGGCTGCACCGTCTGACGGTCAACCAGGTGCTGATGCATTTCCGCAAGCGGAACGTGAAGTTCGAGAAAACGACCGAGGAGGGCGAAACTCCGGATCAGATTGTAGCCGGAACGTCCAATCCCGACAAGATGCCGATTGTCGACAAGATCGCCCTCGAGAATGCGATCGACCAACTGCCGGACGGCTATAAGAATGTCTTCGTCCTGCACGATGTCGAAGGTTTCGAACACGAAGAGGTCGCCCGCATCCTGGGTTGCTCGGTCGGCACGTCCAAATCGCAACTTCACAAAGCCAGACTGAAACTGAGGAAGCTATTGAAGAAAAAAGCCAATCCGCGCCTTATTGGATTGAGTGCTTAAATAAAACGAAAGATGATAAAGGCCGCGGCTCTTAAATGAGCGGCGGCCTTTCTTTTGTGACTTTGCAACAGACGTTTTCTGCTAGCGTGCTGGAGTTTTTATCACGCGTGGACGCGTAGGCTCATTACCGGAGGATTGCCGTTCCCTATTGCGAGTTTCGGTCGACGCAGTTGAATCGGTGTTTTGAGTGCTTTTTGCTCCAACTAAGGTCCGGGCCGTATCTGTGTCAGGCCGCGACTTTTTCGGCGTCCGGACGCCTTTTTTTCTACTCGACGAAACCGTTTTTTTAGACTCGACCAGTGACGGTTTTGTGATTGCCGCCTCCGGAGATCCCGGACCGCTGGCCTGAAGATATTTTGTTACAAGGTCACCGCCGAACATAAATGCTCCGGCAACCAGTGTGATCCCTACGATCCCCGAAAGCGCTACACGGCTAGCCGAAAAGCGGGCCGACGGCTTGCCGTAGTAAGCTGAAAACATTACATCTTTCGCGTCCGGATTGGACGCTTTTCTCCGACGCGGATTTTCAAGGAGGGTCGGGAAAAATTCCGTGTCAGCCGGCTTGCGATAAGAAAATCTTCTTGCGGGAAAACTGCCTTGCACGGCCTTAGATCCTTCAAGATCCACCGTAAAACGGCTCAAGGGTGGACGAACGAGGGTAATTTCTTCAGCGTCTGTCTGAACCGTTGTAACTTGCGGTATTTGCTGCCTCAGCAAAACAGCCGGTGACTCGTTTTTCATCGGACCAGACTCAAATAGCCGTCCCCATTCAAACATCTCCGCCTCGGCTGGAGCCTGAACCGGTTGATCCCGACGCTCGGTTTGAACGAACTGATTCTGAGTGAGCTTATCTTTTGACAGAAATTCCTGGATACCTGCAGCGGACGGCACATCGAAATCAGATCGCTCCAATTCGATGAAGGTCGGCTTGCGGAAGCCAGTTATGGCAACGTGGTCCGGCTCCGTCTTAACAGCAGACATCTCGCAAACCGCATCGACCTCTAACGCTTGAGGCTCTGTTTGAGAAAACGAAAAAGGAATAATGTGCTCTGCCGGTAAAGCTTCCATTACGGCCGCGGCCTGTTCGGGCTCCGGCTCCGACTCACATGCCGGCAACTCGTGAGCTGATAACTCTTGCGGCTCCGCATGAATGAGCGGAATTTGAACAATTTGCTCCGTCGGTAGAACTTCCTTTACGGCCGCAGCCAGTTCCGGCTCCATTTCAATTGCGGGCTCACTGGCGGGGTCGGCTGCTAACTCTTGCGATTTTACCGGGATGAGCGGAATTGGAATAACTAGTTGCGTCGGTAGAACTTCCGCAACGGAAGGGATATTGTCCTCGGATTGATTCCTTTCGATGAGAGTCGGTTCGCGGAGGTCCCTGAGTAAAGCCTGTTCCGGTTCCGTTTCGACTGCTGATTCATGGCCAAGTGCTAAGTCTTGCGCCTCCGCCAGAATGAGTGGCGATGGCACAATTTGCTCCTTCGACAAAACTTCCATTACGTCCGCAACCGATGGAATGTCGTCCTCGGGTTGGTTCCATTCGACTGGCGTGGGCTTCCGGACGCTGATCGCAGCAATCGGTTCCGGCGGTATCTCGGTAAAAGCCTTAACGTCCTGGATCTCGGCTGGCGGACGCTCAGTCGCCTCTCCGTGCGGCTTCGAATGCAGTCTTTTCCGATGAAGCTTTAATCGCGAGATTTGACGCTGCAGCCAGTGTCCTTTCTCAGCGGGTTTTGATTCTTCAAGGTCAAAATCGGCGGCCTGAGGTTTCGCCAACCAGGTATTCTCAAATTCCGGCAGTGGCTCTGTCGAAATTTCAGGCTTGATGACCGATTCGCTTTCGTCTTTAGAAACAACGGGCGACTCGAAGGTTTCGACGACCAACGGCTCAGGTGCTTCAGTTCTTTCCTGAGTTTTGGCAGCAAGCGGTCTCGTTTCGATTATTTTCTCGGACTCGACGACCGGTGTAACTTCAGAGATAGGTTGGGAAACATATGAAACGGCAGTGGCAGTGGCAGTGGCAGTGGCAGCATATGTGAGTTGAGCTGATCTGACCGGAGCGACTGGAACCGCACCCGCGGGCGGTGGGGTTGAAACGTGCGTTGCCAGCTGCTCCATATGTCGGATTTGGCGGGCAAAAGTGTTTGCCGAAGGCTGCCGCATTTGCGGTTTTTTCTGGAGCGACTCCGCCAGCGTGTGAGTCAGCAGCATGCGTAAGTCGAAATTTGCGATCTTAATCTCCGGTGGCTGTTGGTTTCGGTGTTTTTCGATCAAACCGGTCGCTTTCACCGCGTCAAACGGCGGAGCGCCGGCAAGCATTTCGTACAACACGATGCCCAGGCTATACACGTCGGTTTGGACGCTTGCGCCGTCGCCCGAGCATTGTTCGGGAGCAAAGTAACGAATCGAATCCAAAGCCGAGTCGATCAAAAATTTGTTTGAGATTATCGCCCGCTCGACCACGCCGCCGTAATCGAGATTTCGAATTCGCACGAGCAGTTCGTTTTCGTGGTCGGTCGTTAAAATGATGTTCTCTGGATTAAACGCGCGGTGTAGCAGGCCTTTAAGATGGATGGCGTGCAGGGCCTCGGCCATCTGGCGTGCAATCTGGATTGTGGTAAGCAGCGTCGGGGCGCCGTCCGAATCCAAAACCTCACGAAGGGTTTGCCCGTCAGGTGCCTCGGCCACAACGAATACTTTACCGCTTTCCAACGAACCGAATTCGTACACGTCGGCCAGATTCGGATGAAAAAAGGCGGCGGCTATCTTAGCTTCGTCCAGAAACCGGCGGCTGTTTACTTCATCCGCGGAAAGAATCTTGATTAGACACGATTGGTCGCATTCGACTTGGCGAGCCCTGAACAGCCGGCCTTTTACGCCGGACTCAAGCAATGAATCCAGTCGATAGCCGGCGATCATTTCCGGGCTGCCGTCCTGTGTTTCGGAGAGTGGCGCATAACATTCCTCACCACAGGAAACGGCCGAATCATCGTAACATCTTCGGCAAACGGAACAGACTTTCATGGCTTGGACCTCCTTGATTTTGCGGCGTGTCGTCAAAAGACACGAATCCCATCTTTACCGGAAAGAGTAATGTTTACTTACACAGTGCTAAAACCGCGTTAAAAAATACAAGAAAAGGCTGTTTTCGGCTTGAAAAAGTCGGAGAGAGATTGGCTATGGCTCTATCAAGTGATAATCGTGGTTATACTACTTTCTAACGTTTCAGGTCAAGATTTTTTTGTCTCGGCCACCTTGAAACGATACTTGAAATGGAACGAAGGGTGGATTGACTTCCAGCCTCGACGGACTGGATGAGCCGCTGGAGACAATGAAGGAATAAGATGGCGAAAACAGATTACAAAACGATAAACGAATATCACGAGGCTTTTCCGGCGGAAATTCGGGAAAGGCTGCAGACAATTCGGGAAGCGGTCCACAAGGCCGCCCCCAAAGCTGAAGAAACGATCAGTTATCAAATTCCCTGCTTTAAGTATAAGGGCTATTTGATCTATTACTCGGCGCACGCGAAGCACATTTCGCTCTCAAGCCCCTGGAGTGAGGCACTGCTCGCAAAATTTGAGAAGGAACTGAAGAAGCTTAAGGTGACGAAATCCGCAATTCAGCTGCCCAACAACGAACCGTTGCCGTTGAACCTGGTAGAACGAATTGTGAAGTTTAGAAAAAAAGAAAACGAGGACGCTAAGTGACAGTAGTGCATTTGGGCACAACTCGCTTGCGTTGGGCGTTAGTCTTCAAAAGTCCTTATATCAATCGACCTGCGGGACAGTTCGGCCACGAACTTTTCGGGGTCGATTGCCTTTTCCTGCGGCGTCGCGCCGCGCATCAGGATGTCTCCCTTGGCCATCATCTGGGCAATGATCGAAGCTGGAAATGCCGTCGTGCGCATCATTGCCGAGAGGCCTGTTTTTTCGTCTTGCTTGTCGACGATGTCGTAACGCAAGCGGTTCACTCCCTCACGGTCGTGTTTCTGCCCGACGAACTCTAACCGCACGAGCACGTAATCCGGGCCGTCGGCAGGCAGGTGCTGTTGCAAAAGCTCGCCAAACACTTTTCGGGGTTTAACCTTAACGAAATCGGCGACCATCTCTTCGCTCGAACAAAGTCCGAGATCAATCATCGTCTTGAATTTTTCGCAGTGGCCGGCGTAGCGAATTGTCTTGTAATCGAGCTGTTTTACCTTGCCCAGGAACGTGTCCGGCAGGGTCGATGTGCCGCCGCTGGTTTGAAAAGCTTCCAGTGGTGGAAAGCCTTCAAATGCAAGGCTTTCAAGCTCGGTCATAGATTCAACCGTCTTTATCTGCCCGTCGCGGATCACGCGGGCTATCTCTATGTATTCGTTTATCAGGCCTTCGACGGAGAATACGAGCTGATATTCGAGCGGGGGCTGTGGGTTTTGCGGCAGACCTCCGACGCGGATGTGGATCTCATCCAATTGGTCGAATTGTGCCGCACCGTGCATCGCCAAAATCGAGACCATGCCCGGCGCCAATCCGCAATCTGGAATAATGCTGATGCCGGCCGCCTTTGCCTCATCGTCAAGTGCCAACTGCTCGTCGACGACATAGTTATTCCCGCCCAGATCGCAGAACGAAGCCTTCGACTCTATCGCCGCCCGCGAAAGCGATTCGTTATACCAATAGTTGACGCACGAAATGACGGCGTCATGGCCGTTCATAAGTGCGACGACATCGGAATAATTCGACGCGTCGACGTGATGCGCGTCGATCCGCGAAGTGCCGACTTTCTCCGCAACTTCCTCGGCCTTTTTCAGGTCGAAGTCGGCGACAGTAACGGCGTCAACGTCGGTCGAGTTGTGAACGAGATCAAAGGCGGCACCGTGACCCATACGGCCGGCCCCCAGAACCAGGATCTTCATATAGTTGGTTAGCAGTTAGCAGCGAGTTGGATCTGCCATCTGCGGTTGCTGGTGCCGACTGAAACTACCAATCGTCGGATTCCTCAGGCTTTTCGGCGGCGATCGTTTCGCCTGCAAATTCCCACACTTTTTTCTTCCACGCCCGCATACCGTCCAGAAGATTTAAGGCCACCTGCGGGTGTGCCGCGTTTCGTTCGAGGCGGATAACCTGCGCCTGCACGCTTATCTCGTCATCGGCGTTCTCCGTAACGGTTAGCTCGACCTTCGAACCGACTGTGGGCAACTTGCGAGGCAGATAGACGAGCGCTCCTTGTATGCCGATGTTTTCGGTCAGGCCTTCTTCCATAATGGTCGTTCCGCCCTCATCCTTCCATTTGACGCGGATCGGGAATGAGACCGGGTATCTGGCGCCTTGACGGCGTTCCTGCGACATAAGATTGTCCTCGGTTAAGATCGGCGACGGAAAACATCCCGATATTGTCCGAAATATACCGACAAAGACCGAATTAGTCCAACCAAAAGAAAGAAAAATTAACGTCCCTAAGCGCCTGAAAACACAGCAATTGCATATGAAATAAGGGTTTCTGGGTTTTTGACTGATTGGACACTTCTGGTCATTAGCGCTATCTTACTAATAGGTTCCGCTCACCGGGAGCGAGAAACAGGTGGAATCAGCCGCCGCAACAGTCTTCAAAAATTATGCTTTAGAGTAAGCAAAGACAAGTGGTTGGAAGACGCGAAAGCCTTCACCACTATTTTTGCGCTCATTTGATTTTGAAGGCGGAAAACTTAGGAGCATGAATAATGAAAAATCTCGTCAGAGGAGGCGCGATTCTGTCATTAGTCGGTTTGTTCGTTGCTTTTATCTACGCACAATCCGCGACAGAGGTCGGTCTCAGTTCAGCGAATGATTCGCAGTTACAATTAAATAATTCGATTTTTGATAAGAATATAGTCAGTGAAGAACCGGTAGAAGCAGAAGTTAGGGAAACAGAGGAAATAACAGAACAAGGGCAGGAACAGAACAAGGTTCAGGATAAGAACAAGATCGTTGAAAAGACCGTTTCTTCAAAAGCAGTAGGCGCAAGCCGCGGAACATTTTCCGCAACGGCTTACTGCCTGAGAGGCCGCACCGCAATGGGCCATGGCGTAAGGCGAGGAATTATCGCAGCCGACCCGCGAGTGCTGCCGCTTGGCAGCCGGATAAACATCAGCGGAGGCTATGCCGGAACGTATCTGGTATCAGACACAGGCGGCAAGATAAAGGGCAAAAGGCTCGATATCTGGATGCCGAACTGCTCGGAAGCACGCCGCTTCGGTCGAAGGACCGTTTCGGTAAATTATCTGGGCAGATAAGCAATTTCGGCCTACTTAAAACTTAATAGCAACATAGAGAAAGGCTGCGTGATCGAAACACGCGGCCTTTCTTTTAGCGCCCCGCATTTTCAACCCGGCGGAACACTGGGACCGGCGACCAGTAAAAACGGGCGTTTCGTGTTCCCCCAAGTTTGTCCCCAGTCTCCCAAAGTTGACCCAAAATGGGTAATTTTGGACTATTTTCGGTGGACTCGTTTTGACTCTCCAAATCCCTTCAGAACTCGGAGGTCTCAATGGCGCGGTCACAGCACGGACATGAAATGACTTGACCATTGCTAAAATTGTGTGCTATGTATGCAACGATATGAATCAAGTTAAAGTAGAACTCGACGCGGAATGGGAAAAATTCGAGGGCGGCCCGGCCCGGACATTCAAGGAACGCATTCATGTGACGCTGAACGAGCGTGGCGGAATATACATCAACAGCAACCTGTTCACCCAGATGGGGCGCCCGGCGGCAGTATCGCTTTACTACAATAGTGAGCGGGACCAGATGGCGATCGTACCGGCGAGCCCGCAAAGGCCGGAGGCGTTTCCCGTCAGGGTGAAAAAGAACGGTTCCCACTGGATATACGCCTGGCCCTTCTGCCGCCACTACAACATCCGCTTCGCGGCCTCGCAAAAGTTTCTTAAGCCAGTTTTAAACGAGGACCGTTCCGTCATCCTCGATCTTCGCAATACGACACCCGTCTTTCACAAGAGCAAATTCAGGAAAGCGAAACTCCCTCCGCCACGTCAGCACAGCCAAGCGGGCGAA
>CADEEU010000002.1:0-2091 GCA_902826385.1 uncultured Acidobacteriota bacterium
GGTCTCGACCGCTATTACCAGATAGCCCGCTGCTTTCGCGACGAAGACTTGCGCGCCGACCGCCAGCCCGAGTTCACGCAGCTCGACATGGAAATGTCTTTCGTCAATCGCGAACAGGTCTACCGCGAGATGGAAGGGATGTTCAACCACGTCCTGAAACTGATCGACGTCGAATTGCCAACCGAATGGCCACGCCTAACCTACGCCGAAGCAATGCGAAGGTACGGCTCCGATAAGCCCGACCTGCGTTTTGGAATGGAACTCGTCGATCTCTCCGCCGATCTGAAAGACACGGACTTTGCCCCGTTCGCCGACGTACTAGCGAAAGGCGGCGAGATCAAATGCATCGTCGTAAAAGGCAAAGCGGATTATTCGCGAAAGCAGACCGACGAGCTGCAGGAATTCGTGAAGCGGTACGGTGCGGGAGCGCTGGCTTGGATCAAGGTTGCTCCTGTCGGAACCGGGAGCAGTAGCGACCGGGGTCTTCAAGGCGGCGACGAAAAAAACTCCGTCGCGACCGCGTCGGGTTCTGACTCAGGTCTTACCTCATCGCTGTTGAAAGTGCTCGGACAGACTAACGTGGAGCAACTAGCATCAACCACAGGAGCAGAACCCGGCGATGCGATTTTGATTGTCGCCGGCAAAAAATCAGTCGTCGCGGCCGCGCTAGGTGCACTCCGCAATGAAGTTGCCCGACGCGAGAACCTGATCGACCGCTCAAAGTATGAATGTCTAATCGTCACCGAATTCCCGATGTTCGAGCACGATGATGAGTCGGATACGTACGTCGCGGCCCATCATCCGTTCACCTCGCCGATGGACGAGGATCTGGAGATGTTCAAGACAGCGGTCAATGACAATAGCCAACATCACCTGCTCGGCCAGGTCCGCGCCAAGGCCTACGACGCTGTCATCAACGGCTACGAATGCGCCGGCGGTTCGATCCGTATCCACCAAAAGGAGGTGCAGGCGCTCAATTTCAAGGCGCTTGGAATGAGTCCTGAAACGGCCCGCTCGCGCTTCGGCTTCTTTCTCGATGCCCTCGAATACGGAACGCCCCCGCACGGCGGATTCGCCGCCGGCGTCGAACGCACCTGCATGATATTGTGCGGCACCGAAAACATCCGCGACGTAATGGCCTTCCCCAAAACCGCCTCGGCACAAGACCTGATGATGGACTCGCCAGGCGATGTGGATCAAACGCAACTAGCGGAGCTGGGTATAAAGGTCGTTGAATAATTATGCCAGTCGCGAAATGAACGGACTTTAGGTAACCATAGCAGATGGCGAAAGCAAGTGGATGTCTGAAAAGTCAGGTTTGATCTAAGCTTCGTTAGGAGCGGAATGTTTGTAGACTTTAGATAACAAATCCGGTGGAAGCTCCATAGGAGCGGCACTTGCTTTATTTCTCGCGTTCAAAGGTGTCACTCTATCGGAGCTTCCTTGATTTCTATTACCGCTTTCTATAAACACTGGGCTCCGCTGGAGCCGATCAAATTGCTTTTTCAGACAGCTTCTCAGGGTTTTATTGATCGGAAAGCTTGTGAAACGGACGACAGCGGCCTGCGAGGAAATTTCGAACAAAAGAGATTACGATGTCGTAAAATAGTCTCGACGATGCCAAAATTCGACACAAATCAGCTTGATCCGGAGTTTCCGGAAAAGACAAAAGCGGCGGCACAGACGGCGGCGGCAGGTGAGTATACCGCCCCGCAGCGGACGCCGTACAGCACTTCGGAGTTTCCGACGCGGCCGCCGAGTGTGACCGAGGATGAGACACGGCGGTTTTCGGATGCCGAATTTCAGGCTTATGCGTTTCACGGAGGCCCAGCACCGGCCGTCTATCAGCCGCCCGCGATGGACGAGATGAACCGTGCCGGCGACCGAAAAGTTGCCAAGACCGGAGTGCCTGAGAGATGGCTTGTAGGGTTGCCGTATCTGCCCTTCTGGGTCGGGTTCGTCGCGGGTTTGATACTTCTGCTGGTAATTCCGAAAGAAGAGAACAAGGTCCGCTTTCACGCCGCTCAGGGCTTTGCGGCTCAGATTGCAATCTTTATAGTAAGCGCGATTCTGGGCGTGGCCGGTAATGTA
>CADEEU010000002.1:2101-15291 GCA_902826385.1 uncultured Acidobacteriota bacterium
TAACCGACACCAATTTCGGAAGCTTCATTTTCGGCGCAATCACCACCGTTATGATGATAATTTTCGCAATCAAAGCATGGAAGGGAAAACCGGTTCATATCGAGATCATTGACGATCTAACGAACTGGCTTGAGGATAGAATCGGGCCGATAAAGTCTTGAGTTAAAAAGGGTTAGGCGATGTACTGTTCAGGCTGCGGCACGCAGATACAATCAGGGCTTAACTATTGCAGCCGCTGTGGCCGCCGTGTGGCGGAAGATTTGAAGGACGGCGGCCTCAATGCGACGCCGTCGGTTGTTGCGGCCATTACCGCCGGCGCCGGGTTTTTAGGGTTTGTTTTAGTTGTAAGAATCCTGTCCAAAGCCGGCATGCCCGGCAATCAGATTATTCCAATCGCATTTTTCTACTGCGCGGCATTGTTCGGCATCTGCTCTATGATCCTGCGGCAAACACAACTGTCCTCGAAAAAAGATCGACAGACTGAGAGAAACGATTTGCCGGTCGAAAATGAATCTGCGGCTTATTTGCGTCCGGTTACCACGGCGCAGCTTGGTATGGCGAGTGAAATTCCTGCAAGCGTGACCGAGCACACCACCCGAACTCTCGACGAAGTAAAGGTGGAGAGGCATTAAGAGCTTATGTTCTGTGAAAGATGCGGAAAACAGATCGAGGAAGCGCTGAATTTTTGTAACAGCTGCGGTGCGCAATTAAAGAAAGACGGCGAGGCGAAACAGACTGTCCTGACCACGCTGATAACGGCACTGATCGCGGTTGGCGTCGGCGGTTTGGGAATCCTGGTCGGAATTTTGGCGGTGCTGCTGGATAAGATCGACCGTTACGAGCCGGTTTTTGCGTTTGCGGCTTTTTATCTCGTTTTGCACTTCGGCATCTGTTTCATGATTGCGCGGCAAATATCGAAAATGATCGATGCCAGGATAAAGTCGCCCGACATGGCGGAAACCGTGAAACGCGCGGTTCAGCTTCCACCGCGTTCGACGAACCAGTTGGAAGAATTCCATAAACCGGCCAGCGTAGTCGAAAACACCACCCGTACGCTCGACAAGGTTCCGGTAGAGCGTTAGACACTTTCGGCTTCGATCAATTCCGGTTTGTCTCGACGAAGCTTGAGGAAGGCCGTCACGACCAGATAGATTGCAAGGCAAATTAGTGCAATCGAAGCCACACCGTTGACCAGCTTGATATCGAAACCGCTTGACGCCGAGAAATTTCCCCAAACCAGCGATCCTAATGCCCACAGCGTGATCACCAGCACGAACAGCATCGGCAGTAATGTAAACGCGATGCGTTTGCGGGCCTGATGCAGCCAGACGGTGATAGTGAGCAGCGACAGGGCGGCAAGCAGTTGGTTCGACGCACCGAACAGCGTCCAGAAATCGAGGTAAGAGCCGGGCCTGGCGAAAAATATAAGGACGAACGGAATGGCTACAGTCCCGAGCGTTCCGATGATCGCGCCGATGCGTCCTCGAAGCCCGCAGAGCTCCTGCACGATGTACCTGCCAAGCCGCATTGAAACGTCGAGCGTGTCGAACACAAAGGTCGAAAACGCCATCGCTCCGAACGTAATGGCAAACTGCAGGTTATCTTCCCCGATCAGCAGCGTCAGAAAATTGCCGATGCCGTTGCCGTAGATCTTTCCGGCCGAAAGGTTCCGCCCGTCCGGACCAATCAGCATATCGCTGGTCGCGATCATCACGGTCACAAGGGCGATGAACGCGACAAACCCCTCGGCGAGCATTGCGCCGTAACCTACAGGGCGTGTGTGCGATTCCTTCTCAATCTGCTTCGATGTAGTGCCGGAGCAGACAAGGCCATGAAAGCCCGAACACGCCCCGCACGCGATGGTTACAAAAAGGAACGGGAACAACATGCCGGTCATCCCGCCTACATCGAACGATTTGAATTCCGGCTGTTGGATCGAATAACCGCCAAAGAAAATCCCGATGACGCCGACCGCGATTGCGGTATAAAGAACGAACCCGCCGAGGTAACCACGCGGTTGAAGCAACGCCCAGACAGGCACCAGCGACGCCCCTACGCAGTAGATCAGGATCATCACCGACCAGCTCAAATGGCTGAACGCAAACACGTATGAGAACTGAGTACCGAGATAAGAAAGTGCAAATGTCGCCGGAACGAAGATGATCGTCACAAGCCAGAGCGGCGGTTTCAGATAACGTTCCACGAGACCGAGAAGGATTGAAAGGAGCAGGTATGCAATGCTCGCAAACGCTACCGCTCCACCCGGATTGAATCTGGATTCGCCAGCCAACGCATCGTCACCTGATACGAACGTCCCGGCCGTGATATCCGTAAATGCAACGATCACGTAAATGAGGGCGATCCAAATAAACGCCATCATCGCCTTGCCCGCACCTGTACCGAGTTTTTCTTTGGTGATCTCGGCGACCGACTGAGCTCCGTGCCGAACCGAAGAGGCCAAAGCTGAAAAATCATGCACCGCACCGATCAGCACTACGCCAAGTGCGATCCAGATCAAACACGGCAGCCAGCCGAATGCCATGCACGCAATAATCGGCCCCGCGATCGGCCCCGCCGCCGCGATGGCGGAAAAATGCTGGCCAAAAAGGTAAAAAGGCCTTGCGGGGACGAAATCTTGACCGTCGTTCACGGCAACCGCGGGAGTTTCCCGCGAGTCGTCCAGTTTGAACTGTTTTGTTATCCATCGGCCGTAAGCAAAGTAACCGAATACGAGCCAGACAATAAAGAGAACGGCAAGTAGTGTAAGCATAAATAGATGAAGATGGGGCGAAACAAATTTACGACACTTTGTTTGGGCGAGCAAATACGAAGATGGTTGAAAGACAGCTGACAGATGTCGCTAACGGCTGTCAGCTTTACTTAAAACTAAACTACAAAACTTGTAGAATCTGAAATCATGGAGAAATCACTTCAGCAAATATACTCGCCGAATAGCATTTGCTTCGGCTGCGGGCCTGCGAATGAGAAAGGGCTTCATATCAACAGCTTTCCGGACGGCGATGAGGTCGTCGCCGAATGGCACGCCGAACCGCATCATCAGGCGTTTCCTGGCATGCTCAACGGCGGGATTATCGGCGCGTTACTGGATTGCCATTCTAACTGGACGGCGGCCTATTACCTGATGAAGAACAATAACAGGGAGAAACCCGCTTGCACCGTCACCGCTGAATTTCACGTCAAGCTGCTGCGGCCGACGCCGTTCGACGCACCGATTCATCTAAGGGCTAGAGTGGTCGAGGGTACGCTTAAAAAGGCGATAGTCGAGGCCGAGTTGATCGCGAACGATAAGGTTTGTGCAACCTGCCGCGGAACATTCGTGGCGGTTCAAGAAGGCCATCCGGCCTATCACCGGTGGTGATCGGGCAAATCGTCGCGAGCTGATTGAATCGGCGGTCCGTAGATATTAAAAAGGCAGGCTGTTTGATAGCGCCCCGTCCGAATTGCGGATTTGAACCGCGAAACCGTTTGCTGCTCGAATTTTCCCCGCCGGAAGCTTTGCCCGCAGTTCGCCTTGCGCGATGTATTCGGTTTCCATCTCGCTTCCGTTAATAAAAACTCTTGAGTTAGCGTCGAAGCCGTTTCCCGCGACGGATATACGAAAGTACTTTGTTGTAAGCCCGACGTTCGGGCGGTCGACTTCCTGTCCGAGACGCAAAAAACGGACCGAATTCAGGCTCAACGGCGAAGTCGTGTTCGACAACAAATATTCCCACACGGGCTTGTAAACAGGAACTCCGTTTTCGAAGACGAGCCGGACGTCGCCGACAACGCACCCATGAAATTCCCCGCATTCGATGTTGCTCGTCAACGAATGCGTGTTGCCATACGGCGGCGAGTTGCCATCGACATTTACGACGGCGCCGAACTGCGGCATGCCGTACGCCGGCCAGGTGCGAGTCGAAATAGTGTTAAAATTTATCAATTCGTCGCGTTGGTGTATAAAGCCCCAAAATTTCGACGGCAGCGACGCATTCGGCGTCGTGTTGGGCAGGGCGATCCAATTTGCCAGGGAATCGGACGCGACGTTAAAATCCTGGGCCGAAAACATCACGACCCGCACAACCGGGTGGTATCTGCCGATGATACCCGCATGACCGCCGCCCTGTGAATGACCCGAAATGACAATTCTCGACCAGTCTATCGATGAATCGTCGATCAAGAATTGCCCCCAGTTATCGTTTGGAAACTGGTTCCGCAGATAGATCAGCAGCTTGATCATCCGGTTCTCGATGGAGTTCGCACGATCGACATTTACCAAATTCGTTCGGTTGGTCCCGTCGATAGTTTCCAATCTAACCTGCGCGTAACAGTCGAGATCGGTATTCGTTCCCCCGCAAAGACTGTTCGAGGCAATGTCGTTCGGATAGGTTATGTTGACCGAATGAAAACCCAGGTCGGCGGCCGTGTTGTTGAATTCACGATAGTTGAAAGCGACGGCGCCCGTGCCCGGCAGAAATACGAGAAGCTGATTTTTCGGAGCGACGCCGCGATTGATCGAGATGTAATGATTGTTTAGATTCGTCGTTATTTGCGGATCGGTCGTTTGCGGAGCAACGAACAAACTCTGCCGCTGCGCCAAAACGCTTTGCAACAGTACGACGATAACGAAACCGCCAAAAATTGATCTCTTGATAAACATTTAATCACCGCGGAAAGCTTCTCCGTTGGCTTTTAGACGCAGCCGCGTGATCCAAGGGCGAAAAAATACCGCTATCGCAGATCTGAAATTTTCGCGCCGTATTCATCCGTGAGCCCCAATTTTTCAAGCCACGCCATCTGTTCGGCCATCAATCGCGGCAAATGGACGACATCGGACAATGCATAATCGATAAGTTCGTCCGTCCAGACGCCGTCCCATTTGCGATTAAATTTTGCTCTTTGAGATTTGTCCAGATCGACCGCGAAATAACGGTAGAGCGTTTCGGCGAGCGAGGCCGATTGGTTCGCTCCGCGGGTCAGGACCTTTTCGGCGATCATCGTGTCGAAGACGTTTCGAACGACAAGATCGTTTTCGCGCAGAAACTCAAGGTCGAATTTGGCGTTGTGAAAGATCTTGACGACGAGATCGTCAGCAAGCACGTTCGAAAGTAAGCCTGGTTCGACGCCTTCACTTAGAGGAATAAGCACATTGAACTCGCCATCGGAAAACTGGATCGAAAAAAGCCTGCCGTGCTTTGCGCTTAGGCCTGACGTTTCGGTATCGCAGCCCAGAACAGAGCATTTTGACAAGCGCTCGAAAGCCTGTTCGATATCGGCGACGGTTCTTGCAACAAAAACTTCCACAGCGACAATTGTAATTCAGTAAAAAGATTGCGAAAAATGTTCTATTCTATTGACGAGAAATAAAACATGTCCGCCATTCTGAATGAAACCGAAATCCGAGTGCTTGGCAGCCTTGTTGAAAAACAGCTGACAACGCCGGAGTACTATCCGCTTACGTTGAATGCGCTTACCGCCGCGTGCAATCAAAAAAGCAATCGCGATCCGGTAATGTCATTGGACGAATCCGCAATTCTTGCCGCGATCGACAGCTTACGGGACAAAAACCTCGTTTATCTCTATTACGGCAGCAGCAGCCGGACGGTCAAATACAAGCACATGCTGCCGAACGTTTTTGAGCTCGAGCCGCCCGCTGTCGCCGTGATCGCATTGCTGTTTCTTCGCGGGCCGCAGACGGGCGGCGAGATTCGCGGTCGGTCGGACCGGCTTTATCCTTTTTCGAGTATTGGAGAAGTTCAGGAAACGCTGGATGAGCTTGCTAACCGGTCCGAACCGATGGTTGTCAGATTGGAACGGCAGCCGGGGCAGAAGGAAGCCAGGTATGCTCATCTGCTGTCAGGCGAGGTCGACGCCGAAGCAATTGCCGTCCGGCATATTGCCAGCCAATCTACCGGTTCGCCGGAAAAGATGACTACTTTGGAAACTGAGGTGAAAAAACTAAGCGACGAACTTCGCACGCTTCGCGCGGAGTTCGACGCTTTTAAGCAGCAGTTCGGTTGAAATTTATCAGTGTCCGGCCAAATGGAACTCGAGAATATTTTTTAGTATCGGCTGGTCGATTGGTTTATAGATCACGCCGCTGCAGCCGGCGTCGCGGGCCTGGTCGTTGACATCGCGATAGGCAGTGACTACTACGATCGGAACGCCGGTCAGATCTTTCATCCCTTTGATAATGCTCGCGGTCGAAAGGCCGTCCAGAAGCGGCAGGCCGATGTCCATCAGGATCAGGTCCGGATGGTATTGCTCGGCTTTTTGAATCGCCTCGTAGGCACCCGCAGCCTCGATGACCGCGTGGCCCTCCTGCTCGATCATGTGTCGCATGAGCAGACGGCTATCTTCGTAATCTTCGACCAGTAAAACTTTTTTTTGCATTAAACCCCCGGCTCGCTTGAATAACAGTGTTTATTCTATGGGTTCTATTGATTAAATGCAAAAAAGTTTTTTAAAAATGCATTCGGGAAGTTATCGAGTAACTCCGATCAGCCGCCGCGTTCTGAGAATCTCTTGCCGTCAGAATGAAATTCCAGCTTCCTTTAGACCGCATTCGGCCGCGTAATGAGCCTGTTGCGGCATCAAGCATCAGGCCAGGAGGAAGATTACCGCCCGAAACCGACCATACATAATTTCCCGTGCCGCCCGAAGCCTGCAGGCTTTGATCGTAGTAACGATGCCTAACGGCGTTCGGCAGGGCGTTTGTCACGATCTGTACCGGAGCCGCAGCGCATTGTCCTGTAAAAGCGCACGATGTTGCAGCGTTCAACAGGTCGAAGTCAGCGCCAATGTCTTTTCCGTCTGTCCCTGCATTTCGGTATGGGCTGGAGGCAGCAAGGCGATAGTTGCCGTTGCCCAGATCGACAAATCCGACGGCGTTCAAATCGGCCGGAAAGAAATTGCCGTTTGGATACGCTCCGGAAAAAGCAGAGCCGGCGACCAGGACGTTCTTAAGAAATAGCCAATTAGTAAAGTGGCCATTCAGGGTTGGAACGCCGACGCCGGTGTCCGTGCCGACGACGCCTGTCGAACCGTGGGTCGTCAGGTTGTTTTGGTAAATAAACTGGTCGGCCCGCGGATTATTTTCCGCGAGCACGGGAGCAGTTATCATGAACCCCGTGTTGTGCTCGATCGAAATTTCGGCCGGGCCGCGGATTATTTGAAAAAGCCTGCCGGTTGCACCGTTCAGCCCGGTTACGTGAATTAAGTTGTCGCGAACGGCGACGCGCGTCGTTCGCTGGCTTGGGAAAATATCGTCATCGCCGGAGATATTGAAACCCTGGCCGAGATTAATAAATACGTTCCGCCGTATAGTTATGTCCTGGGTTGCCGACCAGGGTGCAGTTCCATCTTGGTTTCTCGGCGTGATTAGAAGGCCAAAGCCCTGCTGAGCCGCAGCCGGACTATTCTCAAACCGGTTTCCTTCAACAAGCACGCGGCGAGCGTTTTTGAATTCGAGCAGATTCTTAATCGTCCATGAAGTACCGATCCACGACAGAGGTTTGAAGAAATGATTTCCCCTGATCTCGATGTCCGATGGGACCAGATTCACGATTGACGGATCGGCCCCGCCGAACATGACATTTTCACCAGAGCCTTCCAGATAGTTGTTGGCGATCTTCAACGGCCCCGGGCTGTTGCCCGACCAAAGCGCCTGTGAGTCGGCTCCGATCTCTTTAAAATCTGCGACGAACGAATCGATTACGGCAACGGTCGCACCGTTCATCGCAACACCACGACGACCGCCAACCGCCGGGTCGCCGTGGATATAACAGCGGTCGAATGTAATGTTGTTGGGCAACGCCGCAACGGAAGTTTCACCGCCGCCGATGCTGATCAGGTTGCTTACGAAATACCCGGCGGCAGGCCTGATCTCAATGCCGACGAAACGATAGTGATGTGCGCCCGATTGCGTATTGATCGCGGATGAGCCGCCAGGAGAAACGACAATCTTCGGCATGTTTGCGGCATCGGCGGGACCGACCCGGTTTCCCGGTGCGGGCAGACTGGCGTAATTCGATGAGCGTATGTAAATCCAGCCGCTCCCGGTCTTGTTCGGAAGGCGTATCGGTCCGTTAAAAATCGCTCCGGCCTGCAGAACGATAGTGTCGCCAAGCTGCGCATTATTGATCGCTGTTTGCAAATTTCCACCGGCGTTGACGGTGAGAACGTTCCCCGTCGGCGGAGAATAGGTTGTATCGACGTAAGTCTGCGGCAGATTTGGCGGTGCGGCATTCGCGCTAACAACTGCAAAGAAAAAAACCAAGATCGCGAGTGCACAAAAGAGCCCCGGCAACCCGATGACGTTGTTCATTTTTGAAAAATCTCCCTAAAAACTGCTGGGCAAAATGAGCAAAAGGGGGGTAAGTCAACGGGGGTTGCTAAATCTACCTAATTTTCTAGAAATGAAGCCGCGAGACGACAGTAAACGCCCGGCTCGTTGTGGATGTAGCGTTCTGGACATCTTGTACGGTTAGAGTAAAGTTGTAGTTTCCATTCACTCTTACCCGGCCGCGGATCACGCCTGTTGCAGCGTCAAGCCATAATCCCGGCGGCAAGGTTCCGGCTGAAACGGACCATAAATAATTCCCGGAGCCGCCTGAAACCAATAGCGTTTCGTTATACGGCCGCAGACGAATTGCATTGGGCAAGGTGCCTGTAGCGATTTGCATCGGCGCTTGTACAAGCGGATGGGGGTAAGTGTAAGGCTGATAATGTGCCGTCCACGTGTTCGTCGCCGAGCAGCGATATAGCGTGTTAGCGTCCGTTGCCCAGTAGCCCACGCCGCCTTTGCCGGCATCGAGCGTTTCAGAACCAGTTGTACAGGTTGTCGGACGGTTGGCTAACAAGCCAAAACCCATACCGGTTGTTCCGTTAAATGGAGCTGAGGGTGAAGTTTGGGCAGAGGCGGAGACGGCATTGTAATAATCTCGCTCGGGCTTTACGTGGTCTCCAACACCCGGACTGATTGAGCTCCAGGGGTTCGAGACATTCAGGGCGATTCGTGCTCCGGTATCTGACCAACGGTTATTCCAGATATACATCGGTTTAAGATTCCCGACAAAATCGCGGGCCGGTTGGCGCCAACATGGATAGCCAAAATATGTACTCGACGGCGACCGATTGCCGTCTCTGGAATTCGTCCCGTCACAGCGGCCGAGCTCGGTGTTATAACCTCCGTCGGATGGCGTGGTGGAACGGTAATGGGTCATTTCCAAAGGACTAGTGCTTTTGGTACTGAATGCCGTGTAACTGTTATTGAACCCCATGAATTCTCCCGATCCATGATGATGAAAGCAACGGTAGCAGCCACCAAAGCCCGCCGCCTCGGAACCGCTGTCGACACGAATGTTGTTGTCGTAAAATTCGAAGTTTTGCGGCCCGCCGTTATGAGCAACACCGTGGCTTGCAACCCGGCAGTTCGTTGACGTGTTTTTTCTATATACGTACGCGGCATTCCCCCAGGCGTCGATACAGCCCATTCCGGGATTGGTCATGGTCGTGATCGTGATCGTATTGTCCTCGACAAACATGTTGTTAGCCGTGCCTGTTTGTGACGGCGGCGGCGTATTGTTAATGGCGCCGATTGTTTGCGTCAGCATCACACTGCCCGTGCTTGTAAGCGTGTTGTGGTCGATCACTCCGTAAAAGTTTGCGTTACCCTGCGTATGGCCAAAAAAAATTGCGATCGCTCCCGGTAAAGGATTGAAGGTATTGTGGTCAATGCGGATGCTCGACATCGTGTCCGTTGTGGAATCCGAATTCCCCGCGAACCAAATAGTGAATCCGGAGCCTCCGATGAAAGTAAAACCGGAGATTCGATAGAAATTATTGTTGACGCCCATGAGGCTGTCCATGAGGACAGCCTGTCCGCCGCCGACCGTTATGTTGCAGTTTCCGGCGGTTTGGCACATCAGCGAGACGCCTTTGTTGTTGGACAGAGTTACCGCGCCATTCCACGTGCATGAACCGTTCGGAACGATCACGGTATCGCCATTTTGCGCCTGGTTCACGGCCGTCTGAACCGCAGTCTGAGCGCATGATGCAGCGGTAATCGTCGCAGCGTCGGCTGATGCGGGAAAGAACAGCGCGACGGCGGCAATAGATATTGCAACTATTGTGATAGCTCTCAGTTTCATTTTGGCTCCTAAACCGAAACTACGGGTGCAATCGACTGCTAACGGCAAAACTCTGGCTCGCTGTCGCGGATGCGTTTTGGGCGTCCTGAACCGTAAGTGTAAAGTTCCAGGTTCCTCTCAATCGCGTGCGGCCCCTGATCAAGCCCGTTGTCGAATCGATCCACAAGCCCGGCGGCAGGCTGCCGGATGATACCGACCAAACGTAGTTTCCGGACCCGCCGGAGGCTTGGATTGTTTGGTCGTAAAAGCTGTGGCGGACCGCGTTCGGTAGGCTGGTGGTTCCTATCTGCATCGGTGCCGTTGCAAACTCGAAAGCTCCGAGATCGAAAAAGCCGCTTACCGGCCGGGCTTCGCTGGCTTGGTGTCTTAAGTAATGGCGGATTACATTATTAACGGAAAGGACGTCTGGATGCAGAGTGGTTCCGGCATTGACGGCCTGACCGGTTGAGGTAAGGCGAAAATCCTGCGTGGCCAGATCGACGAAGCCCGGTGCCGTTCCGATAACAGACGAGCTCGCGATGACGCTTCCGTTAAACGCCCCGTCGAACGAGTTTCGCCAGCCGGATTTCGACCAGTTATTTGTGAGCGAAAGCGTGCCGCTTTCTGCAAGCATCGCAAGAGTGGTTCCGGCGTTGACGGTGTAGAAGATGTTATTTCGCGCGTCGCATGTTTCCTCGTTCGTCGAAAGTCTGAACAGGGCCGTATTTCCGTTGCGGCTAGACACGATCGTGTTGTTATAGAAATACAGCTTGCCCTTGCGATAATCGGCCAGCGTTCCGCTGTCGCCGCCGTAGTGCGTGATCTGATTGTTGCCGCCGTCGCCTTTCAACAGCACGTTGCCGTACACGAACGTCTTGCGGTAATCGGGTGAGCTTAAGATTTGCGTGCTGTCTTCGGCATCGACGAGATCGAAATTGCGGTTGCCGCCTTCGATCCAGTTATAGCGTGCTACAAAACCGGCCGAACGGTCCTTGAGGTTATTGCCGCCGGCTCCCGCACGCAGCGGCCCGAAGCGGTTGTATTGGAACGTAATGTTTATCGCGGCGGTGTAATTATTGTGCTCGAACCCGCTTCCCACATTGCCGTTGCCGTAAATGTAATTGCCTTCGACCAGAATGTCTCGCGACGTATCGGTGTCGGACGAAGCGATAAACAAACCGTTGCCGCTGTCGGTGATAATGTTGTTTCGGAAAGTTAGATTCTCGCCCTTTTCTACAAAGATCGCCGCCGCATTTTGAGCAAAGGTCTGTGTTTGCCCGTTGAACCGCGTGAACTGATAACTTTGGTGCGCTCCGCGGATTTCCAGATTTTCGATCGTAATGTATCGCGGCATGGTGTCGGCGGGAACGCTCGAGCCGCCGATCTTGATGGTAGCGCGGTTTTCATTCCAATAATTGAGGTTGGTCGGCGTTGCAGCGCCATTGCCATCAATTACCGGTCGTTCACCGTTCGGGCCAAGTACACCTCTGATCGTTATCGGCTGAGCGGCCGTGCCTTGGCGACAAATTACCCACTTTTCTTTGTACGGTGTTGATTTCCAGTAAATCAAAACCGTGTCGCCAGGCTGCAGCGAGGCCCATGGTACTTCGGCGACGGTGTCCAAAGCCGTGCCAGGTTTTACCTCATAAACGGCTGCATTGACGAAGCTATTGCCCGCAAGAATCAGAAACGCAATTACAACAAAATGCTTCATTTTTGATCTGTCTTCGGGTGGGCCGAATAAGGGGTTCAATTCTAGCGAGAAGCTGGAGGGTACTTCTAATTTAAATAGATTTTTAATTTAAAGCTATTTCCGCAAGCAAAAAATAAACTTTGACAGCAAAGTCGGGTCTTAAATGTGGTTGTAAAAGAACATACGGAGGCGCAAACGAAAAAGCTGAAAGCCGACTCAATATCGGCTCTCAGCCATAAAATTAGCGGTCCTTCGAATAACGGCCGGACGTCACCTGCGGACACCGATCCGTTTCTGCACCAGTTGCTCGACCGTAATATTCGGCTCGGTCGAACGAGCTTCGCGGACGTAGGCGGCGTCTATCTTGAATATTCTGAGTTTCACGACATCTTCGGAGCTTAGGTCGGTAAGTCCTTCGTTTCGAAGCTCGGTCAAAAATTCGGGCGTCACTTTGAAGATGCTGAACTTGACCAGATTTTCGAAATTATCAGTGCCGAAGCCCATCTCACGCGTCTTGCGGACGAATTCGGCATCGATCTTGAAAATCCTCGCTTTTACGAGATCTTCCATTCCGAGATTCGGAAAACCGGTCGCCTTCATCTCGGCCATGAACTTACCGTCGATTTTGAAGATCGCCGCTTTCATAAGGTCGTCGAAGCCCAAATTGGGAAAATTTGCTCCTCTGAGATCGTCAGCGAGAGCGGTGGTAACGTTTAGCATGGCTGCCATGAACAGGCGTTCCTCGACAGTGGCGTTGTGATTGCCCTTGTCCGGCCGGGCCTCGATATCGAAACCACGGGTTTTCATCGCGTCAACGAAACTCATGTTCGGAGCAAACCTAAAAGTTCCCGATCCGCGGCCGGCCGCAAATGATCCTTCACACTCGATAGTTCCGGCTTCGCGGGCGATTTTAAAACTCACACGTCCGTTCTCGGTATCGCTTCGGTTAAGTCCCTGCAGGTCGTTGTAATCAAAAGTCGATCCGTGTTGGTTCCGGCCGCCCCGCTCGTTCTTTCGCTCAAAAGACAGGTGTATCTTTTCCGATTTTTCCTTCTTCGCCTCGGCCGTCCATTCGCCCGTGATCTGGTTTTGGGCAAGGATCGTTCCCGGCCCGATATAAAGAGCGACTAGTGCAAGGGCGAGCAATCCCGAAAACAATAAGTTCTTTCGCATGAAAACCTCCGATGTTTCGATTCAAGTGATATTTGCTAGTCACCTGGGAAACACCAACGCGGGGCCGTTTGTGACAAATACGGCGGGTCACCTGCGAAAACCTGTTTCGTTTTACCGGAAGCGATAGTGGTTCTACAAAAAACTTAACCACCCAACCACGACGAAGAGGCAAGTCGAAGTTGTAGTATTTTTGC
>CADEEU010000002.1:15301-20165 GCA_902826385.1 uncultured Acidobacteriota bacterium
GGTATGCAGTGTAGCTCAATTCAGGCAGGTTATCATCACATGCCTCTTTAGCTCTCACTGAAGCAAGCGCCGAACGACAAAAAACTTAAGCAACGAAAGATGACGAAGAGTAAAGGCGTAGTTATAGTATTTTTTCCAGACTAGCTCACATAACGCGTGTCTTCTAAAGGGAAATTAGACAGCAAGCCGGTCAAACGCGTCATCGGCGAACTTGAAATGGATCTCATCCTCGCCGTGTACTGCTCCTAAGGACTCGTAGAATCCGATAGCCCGTTCATTCCATCTTAAGACGAGAAAATCGAGCCGCTCGGCCCCGTCGGCTTTCGCTGTTTTTATCACTTCGCGAAGCATTTCAAGGCCAAGACCGTGACCGCGATAGGCATCATCGACATACAGGTCCTCCAGGAAATATCCGGACTGCCCGCGAAAACTTGAAAAACTTTTGTAAAAAAGCGCATATGCGACAACCTGGTCACCGTCATCAGCGATCAAGCCTTTAACGAACGCATCGGGGCCGCACATCACGGCAGCCAGCCGGTCTTCGGTTATCAGGCAGTAATCGGCAAGCTTTTCGTATTCGGCAAAATCGCGCATAAGCCGCACAATGTGCGGAATGCTTTCGGTAGTCGCCGGCCCAATGTAAAAGTCCATAAATCAAAAACCGCGTCGAAGGTTTACTTCGACGCGGTGTGACTAGCTTTCTGTAATCCTAAGTCCGTCTCTTAGCCGGCAGCTTCTGCGGAGCGAGCTTTTGCTCGGTCTTGAGCAGGTCAACGGCATCTTTAACACTGGTTTTCAGCCTGTGGGTGTCCGGAGCTACCTCTGAAAAGCGGGTCATATAATTCAGCCCTTCCTGCATTTGGGCCTTGTCGCTGTTGCCATAACCGACGCTGAAAAGACAAAGTCCGGCACCGGCGAGGGCATCGGCATCGTCCGCCGAGCTTTGAAGAATTTTCTTGTAAGCCGGTATCGCCCCGTCGCAGTCGCCGTTTTCGCGAAGAATATCGCCGAGCGTCATTTCAGCCTTTGCTTTCTTGAGCGCATCGGTCTCAAGAGCGAGGTAGTCAGTTATGACCGCTTTTGCCTCGGCTCCTTTGCCGATATCGACGCCGCCGACAGCTTTAAGACGATGAATTTCCATCGCGTTCGAAAGCAGCTCAAGCGTTATGCTGGCACGATTTTTCTGATCGTTTGGGTCGGTCGCGGCCGGAGCTCCTTTAATAACGGTCATCGCCTGCGTAAAGGCGGCGAGGCCTTCGTCGTAGTCCTTGTTGGCCTGTTCGTATTTTGCTTTGCGGGCAGTGCCGTCCGGGTTGGCGGCCCCTTCACGATAAACATCGTAGCCTCTCGCTTTTAGCGCGACCATCTTTCCGTTCAGCATAACCGGCGTGCTGCCCACATAATCAGGCACAGCCTCGACACCTTCGGAGAACTTCGCTATCGCAGTCGCGTAGTCTTTTGCCTTGAGAGCCGCGACACCTTCAGAATTGGCCTTAGACGCGACAGCGTCCCCTTCCTGGAGCTTCTTGTTTTTCGCGACTATCTCGGCGTTCTTCTTCTCGAACTCTGCCTGCTCTTTCTTCTGAGCCGCGGTGAGTTCACCCGTTGGCATACTAGCCGCGGAGGCGAGAACCTCTCGAACCTCGTCTTCGGTCAGCTTCTTGCCGTCGCCTTCGGAAACGCTGATGACGATATTTTCACGGCCCGCCCTCACACCAGGCTCGATCTTGGGACTGATGCCCACTCCACTGACGGCTAGTGCGAAAGTTTGCCCTAAAGGAAACTGAACAAACGTAAACTCACCTTTTTTATTAGTTTTTGCCGAGGGAAGAGTGCCCTTCGCGTCGGTACGAAATACTTCTACGGTCACGTCGGCGGCCGGAACGACCGTTCCGTCGGCCTTTGTGAGCTTGACCTGGCCGCGCACCGGGGAGCCCTGAGCAGAAACGGACGAAACCACCACCAAAGCGGTCAGCGAAACAGCGAGCGACAAGAATAAAAATTTTCGAAACATTTTTGAGAAACCTCCGAAGATTCGCCACGGTTTTGGCGTTAACTCGGCGTAAGATGCACCGCCAAAACGATTGGTTTATTTGATAATTTAGTTTATCGCAAGTAAGGCGAAAAATCGAACAAACTCAAGCCTTATGCTAAGGTGATTTGGCGGATTTTTGTCGCCGATCTATGATCCAGAGAGTTTTCAATTTCTACTCCGGCCCCGCAGTGCTGCCCGAATCCGTGCTTGAACGCGCGCGGGCGGAGATGCTGGATTTCAAGGGAAGCGGGATGAGCGTGATGGAATTGAGCCATCGCTCGGACGCATTTTTGACCGTTCTTCGGTCGGCGGAGCAGCGACTGCGTTCGCTTTTGGCCTTGCCGGACAACTATCGGGTGCTTTTTCTTCAGGGCGGGGCTAGTCTGCAGTTCTCGATGGTCCCGATGAACTTCCTGGACAGCGGCCCGGCGGATTACGTGATTACCGGTACATGGAGCGAAAAAGCCTGCAAAACCGCGGCTAACTTTGGGCTCGTAAACGTAGTGAACCAGTTGTCCGACCGCTACACAACAGTACCGGGCGAGGAGGAACTAAGGTTTAGCTCTGAAGCTAAGTACGTTCATTACGTTTCAAACGAGACAATCGACGGCGTCGAGTTTCCTTATGACCTTAACGGATTCGGCTCGCCAGTGATCTGCGACGCGTCATCCAACATCCTGTCGCGTCCAATAGACATCGGGAAATATTCCGTAATCTATGCGGGAGCTCAGAAAAACATCGGTCCCAGCGGAGTGACAGTCGTCATTGTCAGCGACGAAATGTTGGAGCGGTGCCGGGGTAAGCAGAATGGCGTCCTGAGCTACAACGCGTTTGCCGAGAATGAATCGATGCCCAATACGCCAAATACCTGGGGTATTTACATTATCGATCTTGTCTGCGAGTGGCTTGAAGAGCAGGGCGGCGTCGCGGCCATTTCCCGCGTAAATGCCAAAAAAGCCGGACTCTTGTATTCGGAAATCGACGAAAGCGACGGTTTTTACTCGGGAATGGCCGAACTTGCTGCCCGCTCGAGGATGAACGTTACTTTTCGGCTTGCGTCAGGCGATCTTGAGGCGAAATTCTGCGATGAGGCAGCAGCTATCGGCCTCGTCGGATTGCGGGGACACCGTTCGGTGGAGGGCATTCGAGCTTCGATATACAACGCTTTTCCGCTCGAAGGCGTCGAAAGGCTGGCCGAATTTATGCAGGATTTTTCGCGAAAAAATTGCTGAAGCCGCCTCAGGTTTCCGGAAAATGACCCCCAATCGTTGTTTATCTCAAATGACGCTCACGCTTCACCGCAGCCCAACTACTTCAAAGATATGGCCTTTACAGCAAACTCGATCTATCGCAACACCCGCAATCAAGTCGATCAAACCGTGTCGCTGGACAAGCAACTTGACCGGCTGGAAGACGATATCCGAAAGCTTAAGATCGAGTTCGACATCTATTTTAACGGAAACTCTAAACGCCCGCCTCTTGAGGCCCGTGCGCGACTTGAATCGGCGGTAAGACGGGTTTCCGACACGCGGACGATGTCCTATGCACAGAGATATCAGCTAAGCATGCTTGTTTCGAGATATTCGTCTTACAGAGAGCTTTGGCGGCGAATGCTTAAAGCTAAGGGCGAAGAGCTTGTATGACAAAAAGGCGAACCGAGGGTGAACGGTTCGCCTTTTTCATTTCTGTTTGTGCAGCGTGAGGTCAGCTCAAAAATGCGGAAACTGTTATGACAAAAAGGTAGTTTTCAGGCAGCCACCTTCATAACGTTCTCGGCCTGCGGTCCTTTCGGGCCGTTGGTCACCTCGTATTCGACCTCTTGTCCCTGGATCAAGGTCTTGTAGCCGTCACCCGTTATGGCGCTATAGTGAACAAATATATCCTGTTCACCGGGCTGTTCTATAAAACCATAACCTTTGGCATTGTTGAACCATTTTACCAATCCTACTGCTTTAGACATCTTCGTAAGTTCCTCCTGCAAACTTCAAGAAAGTTAAATTTTTCTACTTATTGGGTGCTGCAAAATCAACAGCGGCAAATTAAAAACAGGAACCGCAGACAGGCCGTCTGATCACAGCCGTTTTCGCTACAGTTCGAAGGCAATTCGAAAGGCCTCGCTTCCAAACAAATATTAGATCTTAAACTTCAAGACTAAAGGGTTTTGCTGTTTGATTGTCGATTGACGAATGAGAATTTAGCGTCATTTGCGGGCCTGTGTCAAGAACTTTCTTAGCGATTCTTCAAATTTAGCTAAAAATTGACTTAAACCACGCAATAACGGATTATTAGGCTTGCGTTAAACGCTTAATTTTTCACTGTAAATGGCCGAAGAATACGGAAAAAACGCACTTTTGTCGTACAACGAGTATCTGAAGGTGCGCGACCTGATAAAGCTCCAAAAGACGCTGTCCGAACCGGCGAGCCATGACGAACTTTTGTTCATAATCATCCATCAGACCTACGAGCTATGGTTCAAACAGATCCTTCACGAGCTTGAGGCGTGCCTCGGCTGGATAAGCGAGGGCCGGCTGTTTCGGGCAAATCACTCGCTGCGGGCCGTTGTTTCGATCGAGAAGATCCTTGTTACACAGATCCACATTCTGGAATCTATGGCGCCGATCGGGTTTCTCGAATTTCGCGACAAGCTCAACCCGGCCAGCGGATTTCAGTCGATGCAGTTTCGCGAGCTGGAATTTCTGTCTGGTGCAAAGGACGAAAAGATCCTTAATACGTTCAAGGATGATGCATTCGCTTTTGAACGACTGTCCGAACGTTTCGGTTCGCCATCGGTCGCCGACCCGTTCCATCACGACCGCTGGGACTACACCA
>CADEEU010000002.1:20175-22399 GCA_902826385.1 uncultured Acidobacteriota bacterium
TTTGATCGAACACGACGAAGTGATCGTTTCGTGGCGGTACAACCATATCCTTATGGTCGAACGCATGTTGGGCATGAAACGCGGGACCGGCGGGAGCGAAGGCGTCGGCTATCTAATGACGACGCTCACGAAGAAATTCTTCCCCGAATTGTGGGAAGCACGAACACATCTGACTCATCAATCAGCATGGCAAACGCAAAAAGCCGGTCTGTCCGACGTCCTGTAAATGACAAGAACAGGGCGATTGAAGACGGAGGTTTACTATGGGTGATTTCGAACTTGGCTATAGACGACGACCGCTTCGGCTGCTTGATGAGCGACTTACTCTTGACCCGGAAATTGTGAGAACGATTGATGAAATCGAAGGCAGAATGGCTGCTCGCCGAATCATGGCGGAAATGCTGCGGCCCGACTGGAGGCTAATGCTGCCTACTTTCGAATCGATGGTATCAACGTCTTCGTCTGATATCTTCCGCGTCCCAACTCCTGCTGCGCCGCCCTCAATATGGTCTGCCCCGCGCGGCGACGGACCCGAGACGCCGCGAGCCGGGGAGCTGTCCGATGTAACCGAAGCAATTTACCAGCTTCCCGTGGTTCAGCGATTGGTCGGGCTGGCACATGATGAAGGGCGGCGTCAGCTGCGCTTATTTCGGTCGGAATGGGACGGTTCAACAACGGCCAGCCGAATTACCCTGATTACAATGGCGGGAATAGTTGCTGGAAGCTCGATTGCGATCATCGTCGCCAATGAACCGACGCGCGATATGGCTTTAGGACTGATCCGGGGCCGAGATATCCCTGTGCCGGGAGTTGACGGACTGTCATTTCGAATACTCGATCGCGGCGCATCGTTCAGAATTCCACTCGGCGTGCCCGGACTAAGCGGAAGCGCACGCCTGGAATTTCCAAATTCGGGCGCACCGAGTTACGACGTGAACATCAATTTCGACGTGATGCAGTTCGTCCGGTCGAGGTCATCTTCACGGTAGTTTGTTAAGCTCAGGGGTGCACGACTGACCCGCTATTCATTACCGCTAGTTTGGCGATTGCGTAGACTTGGGCCCGAGGGTTACTCGGGCTTTTTGGTATGGCTATTATTTTCATTTTTGAGTAATCTTCTTTAATGACGGTCGCAACAAAATACGAGCACATAACGCTTAACGACGCGGGTGTCCCGTTCATCAAGAACACGACGGTTAAGGTCGTTGAATTGGTAATCGAGATGAAGGCCTACGGTTGGAGCCCGGAAGAAATTCACTTAAATCATCCGCATTTGTCATTGGGCGCGATCCATTCTGCGTTCGCGTATTACTGGGATCACCGTTCGGAACTGGACCGTAACATAAAAGAACGTGAAGCGGTCATCGGACTCATTCGAGGTGAGTTCGAATCACCCGAACTCAAGGAGAAATTAGAAGCCAAGGGACTCTTGTAAATGCCGGTCGGAATTTATACGGATGTCCAAATTCCCAGATCGATCGTCACATGTCTGCGGCTTCGCGGAGTGGACGTTCTAACTGCTCAGCAGGACGGAATGGCGGAAGCGGAAGACTTTGAAATCCTTGATCGGGCGACGGAGCTTGGAAGAATCGTATTCACCCACGACGACGATTTTCTAAAGAGGTGTCGATGCGTTTACTCGCGGCGGTAATTTCAGCGGGGTGATTTTCGCCCATCAACTAAAAGCCCCAATCGGTAGATGTATCGACGATCTCGAATTGATATCAAAGACTTGTGACGCTTCCGACCTGATAAACCGAATCGAATTTATCCCATACTGAAATCAATGAAGAACGCGTTGCCCGTTGCCCTACTGTTACTTATCTCCGGCTTCACCACCCTTGCTCAAACCGTCCGGGTTACGATCCTTCATCTCAACGATACCTATCAATTCACAACCGTCGAGGGCGGCAAACGCCTCGCCGCCCGGGTCGGCCGCGGCGCGCACGGCCAGTTCCGCGTTGCGCGTGGCCAGGTCCACGAGCCGGCGCCGATCGCCGCGCTGCGGCACGAGCAGCGTGACGCGCCGCTGGGCGCGCGACGACAGCCACGCTTCGGTCACGTCCGCGTCCTCGATGTTCACCGGCAGGTCGATCTCGCGCGGCGGCTCGGGGCCCTCGTAGAACTGCTGCAACGCCGCGGCCACGAGCGCGCCGGCGCCCTCGGCGGCATCGGCGGCCGCCCCCTGCAGCGCGACACGGTCGACCACGCCCCCCCGCCCCAC
>CADEEU010000002.1:22409-33231 GCA_902826385.1 uncultured Acidobacteriota bacterium
ACGATAATGCGGCTGGGCGGGCACACGCTTGCGCCGTCGGTTGAAACGCGGACCTATAAGGGCGCGCAGATGATCGATGCCTGGAACGCGGTCGGGCTCGACATATCGGTGCTGGGAAATCATGAGTTCGATCTGAAAACACCCGACTTGCTTGCCCGAATGAAGGAATCGAAATTTGCGTGGCTCGGTGCAAACGTGGTGGACACAAAAACGGGGAAGATTTTTGCCGACACGCCGCCTTATATTATCCGTTCGATCGATGGGGTGAAGATCGGTTTTATCGGGCTGCTGCTGCCAGAGACAAAGGAAACATCGTCGATGGAAGCGAGCCTTAATGTGACCGATTTTTGCACGACGGCTCGCAGCCTCGTACCCAAAATGCGAAAGGCTGGCGCAAACGTCGTCATCGGCCTAACGCACCTTTTCATGCACCAGGACAAAAAACTGGCGGGCTGTGCCGATTTCGATCTTATCCTCGGCGGGCACGAACACACGCTGCTGCAATCTTCCGCCCACGGTACGCCGATCTTTAAAATGTGGGCCGACGCCCGCGAGGTCGGCAAGTTCGATCTTTACATCGATAAGAAGACCGGCAGGCTGACGAGCATGGACTGGGAGATTATTCCCGTAACGGACGCGATTCCGGACGATCCCGAATTCGCACCGGTCGCCGCCAAATACAAAGACCTGCTGGACAAGCTGTCGGTAAAGGTTGGCGCCACCAGCGTTGAGCTTGACGCGCTTTCACAGTCGGTCCGCACAAAAGAAACGAACATCGGAAATTTCATCGCCGATGCTTATCGCAAAGCCGCGGACGCAGATGTCGCGCTGGTTAACGGCGGCTCGATACGGGCAGACCTGACCTACAGTCCCGGCCCGCTGACGATGCGCGACGTGCTGTCGATGCTGCCGTTCAATAATCCGATCGTGAAGGTAGAAGTGAGCGGCAAGCTGCTTGCCGACATCCTAGAACACGGCGTCGCCCGCAGTGCCGAGGATGGCGAGCCGGGACGCTTTCCGCAAATTTCCGGCATGAGCTTCAAGTTCGACACCCGCAAACTTCCCGGCCAACGCGTCTCTGACATCACGGTCAATGGCCAGCCGCTCGACGAAAAGAAAATCTACACGCTCGCCACGTCGGATTTTCTGGTGAGCCGCGGCGGCGACGGCTATACAATGTTCAAGGACGCAAGAATTCTAATTCCCGCCGACACGGCCCGGAAGGATTCGGATGTTTTTGACCAGGCGATAAGGACATCGCCGAACGCGATCATTTCGCCAAAACTCGAAGACAGGATCGTAAAGATCAACTAAAGGGCCGCTTAAAACCAATTTTCAGCGGTCTGGTTTAGTTAGCCATCACACAGGATGAGGTCTCAAACAGTTCACGAGTATGTTTGTAAAGGTCGTCGTTTCGGTGGTTAAACCTTAACTCGGATTGTTTAAGACGAAGCAGAAACATACTCGCTCCGTCACCACCCCAAAATATAAGCAAACATCAGCGGAGCGACGATCGAGGCGTCGGATTCGACAATGAACTTTGGCGTTGTCGCTTCGAGCTTGCCCCACGTGATTTTTTCGTTCGGGACGGCTCCTGAGTAGCTGCCGTACGACGTAGTTGAGTCGCTGATCTGGCAGAAGTAGCCCCAGACGGGGATGTTATCCCGCTGGAGGTCCTGGTGGAGCATGGGGACGACGCAGATGGGGAAATCGCCGGCTATTCCGCCGCCTATTTGAAAGAAGCCGATGGTGGAATCGTCCCGGGCGTTGTTGGTGTACCAATCGGCGAGCATCGTCATGTATTCGATGCCGGTGCGGACGGTGTGGACGTTTTCGACATCGCCGGTGATGACGTGGCCGGCGAACATGTTGCCCATGGTGGAATCTTCCCAGCCGGGCACGACCATCGGCAGGTTCTTCTCGGCGGCGGCGTACATCCAACTGTCTTTCACGTCGATCTGGTAATACTCCTCAAGCGAGCCGTTTTTGAGCACCTGGTACATGAACTCGTGCGGAAAATACCGCTGCCCCTCGGCCTCGGCCCGCGTCCAGACATCGACCATCGCCTTCTCCAGCCGCCGCATCGCTTCGTGCTCCGGGATGCACGTGTCAGTCACGCGATTCATATGCCGGTCGAGCAGGGCTTGTTCATCCCGCGGCGTCAGGTCGCGATAATGCGGCACACGCTCATAAAAATCATGCGCGACCAGGTTGAAAAGATCTTCCTCAAGATTCGCCCCTGTACAAGAAATGATCTGCACCTTGTCCTGCCGAATCATCTCCGCCAGACTCAACCCCAACTCAGCCGTCGACATCGCCCCAGCCAGCGTTATCATCATCTTGCCGCCGCCGTCGAGATGGCGTCTATAACCCTCGGCCGCGTCTATCAACGCCGCGGCATTGAAATGACGATAGTGATGCTTAATGAATTCAGTTACTGTAGCGTTCATAAAAATTGCGGAAGCTCATGCGTTAGCACGGGCGTAGTGGTCAGGTTGAAAGTCACGCCCTTACTAACATGCGGGCTTCTGCATTGGACGAAGAAAATAATATCGCATCGGCGCACTTTTGGATATTTGCGACGCCCGGTTGCCGTTCACAGTTGCTTCTAACTACGCCCAGGGGTAAAAACCCGATTTTTGCGCCGCGCCAGCCGGGTTGGAGCAAGCGGCGCAAGGTGGCGCAAAAATCGGCGGTTTTGCCTTATTTGGGGATCTGTAGCCGGTTTGTCAAAGATCGGAAGCCGACAATATCTTAACTCAATGTTGCATCTATGTCAATATGTTTCATATACGGGTTGCCCGTCTTTCAACTTGGTTCCTGTTTTGCGATCTTGGCGAGCTTCGCGTGAGGAAAAAGGATTTCACGCGGAGATCGCGAAGGACGCAAAGGAAGAAAGATCGCTTCAGAGCTCGCAATGCAAATCAGGACCTTACCCCGTGCACGGAACTAGCGAATGAGACGATCCGCTCAAATTATCGACTCCGCGAACCGCGCGAAAAATCGCTAAAGAAAATAGAATTGCAGTCGGCGTCGAATTTCACTTGAAGTATGAGCTTGTCCTATTTTATCCAACGTATCCTGTGGGTCGATTGCATCGGCGCTATCCTGACCGGCTGGTGATGCTGGCGCTAAGCGGCTGGTTGAGCGCGTTGTATGGACTCCCTGCCACCTTTGTCGTGGGCCACGCCTGTGTCCATCTGGTTTACGGCACGTATTCGTTCTCGCTCGCCGTGCGAAAGCGGAGGCCGATCTGGATGCTCGTAGTGCTGATCTTCGCAAACGCCACTTGGGCCGCTCTTTGCCTTGTTTTCGCGGTGACGCTTATCGGCAATGCTTCCGTATTTGCCGTGCTGCATTTCGTCCTTGAGGGAATTTACGTCGGCTGCCTTGCTTTCACCGAATGGAAACAGCGCGAGGAGCTCGAGATTGCTAAATAGTTAGTCTGTCGATGTTTCCGGCTGCTTGCTACACGAAAGTGATTGACATTACCCCGGTAATGGCTATTCAATTTGATGAATGAGTACGATCAAATCAAGAATAACCGCACAAGGGCAGATATCGGTTCCGGCCGACATCAGGCGACGGCTCGGCGTCGGTCCCGGTTCGGTGATCGAGTGGAAAGAACAACCCTATCCACACAGATGCAATCCCTTGGTGAAAATGGTGTTTTGCTTGTCGGCCAGTGTTTCGGGCTTTTGCTATAATACTTATCGCGCAAAGGAGGCACGAAGATGTTGAGGACAGTCGAAGCGGAAATCAGCACGGACGGAACGGTTACGCTGCTTGAGCCGGTTGAGGTAACAAAGACTTCAAGGGCCTTGGTAACGGTGCTGGAGAACGGGGACAGAACGAATAGAGGCAATGCCAATCGAATTTTAGAGTTCCTCCGAAATAACCGGCTGCCAGAGGAATCGCGTCGGAGTCGGGAAGAAATGGAAGCCCAAATTTTGGAGAACCGTAATTCATGGGATTAGGGCAACCCTCTGTCTATCTTGATTCGTGTCTTGCGATCTATCTGGTTGAAGAAAATCCGTCCTATGTCTCTACACTCGAAAATGCACTAGCGGCTAATTCCAAAGCGGCATACTGCATTTCGCCGCTGACCGAAATGGAATGTTTGATCGTTCCGTTCAGAGTACAAAACAACGTCTTGATCGCGAAGTTTGAAAATTGGTTTCAAACAATGCGGGTCTTGCCGCTGGAGAGCGAAGTCTTTCACGCTGCTGCCCGGCTGCGTGGTGATTTCGCTTCGTTGAAAACTCCCGACGCCCTTCATCTTGCTACCGCTGTGCACCACGGCTGCGATGAATTTTGGACAAATGACAACCGTCTGATTTCGATCGCACCTCCTATTGTTAAGAAGGTCATTTAGGAAAATACTTAAGTACACTAGATGGCACGAAGGAAATCGAGTCCTTCGTGCCTTTAATTTGTATTGCGCCGTTTCTAAAAGGCTTCCGAGAAACTCACCTCTCCGGCAACTGCCACCTGATAGGCTGAAACGCGGCGTTCGAAGAAGTTGGCCAACTCTTGCACGTCCTGGAGGTCCATGAAGCCGAAGGGATTTTTTGCGCCGTAAACTTTGGTCAGGCCGAGCATGGCAAGGCGTTGGTCGGCGATGAATTCGAGGTATTGGCGCATGTCGGCGACGGAGAGGCCGGCGACGCCGCCGCTTAGGATGTCTTCGGCGAACTGCATTTCGCATTCGACGGCTTCGTCCAGCATGGTGACGATCTCTCGTTCAAGCGCGGCGTCGAAGAGCTGCGGCTCTTCTTTGCGAACGGTGTTGACGACTTCGAGAGCGAAATTCATATGGGCCGATTCGTCGCGAAAGACCCAATTGGTGCCGGCGGCGAGGCCGTGGAGCAGGCCTTTGGAACGCAGGAAATAGACGTAGGCGAAAGCAGCGAAAAAGAACAGGCCTTCGATGCAGGTCGCGAAACAAATCAGGTTGAGCAGAAACTTTCGCCGGTCGTCCGCCGTCTGGAGCGAATCGAGATCCTGGATCGTGTCGATCCATTTCATGCAGAACTCGCCTTTTTTGCGGATCGACGGAATGTTCTCGATCGCCGCGAACGCCTGCTCGCGTTCTTTGTGATCCGGTATATACGTATCCAGCAGCGTCAGATAAAACTGCACGTGCACCGCCTCTTCGAACAACTGACGCGAGAGGTACATTCTCGCTTCAGGAGAATTTACGTGCTTGTACAAGTTCAGCACCAGATTGTTCGAAACGATCGAATCACCCGTCGCAAAAAAAGCCACCAGCCGGTTGATCATATGCCGCTCGGCCGCCGTCATCTTCGCACGCAGGTCGTTCACGTCGGTCGAAAAATCCACCTCCTCGACCGTCCATGTGTTCTTGATCGAATTTTTATACATCTCATAAAAATCCGGGTACATCATCGGGCGAAGGGTTAGGTTGAATCCTGGATCTAACAGCATTGGTACGTCTCCGAATCTAATGTCTTTTGATGCGCAAAGCGTCGGGATTCCGGTGTAACTTTTGCCCGTTCCAGGTCTTAAAAGTTACCGCTAGACTTAATTGTCAGGGATTAACCGACGTTTGGCTTGATCGGAAGATATTGTATATGACGCCGGGCCTAATACCAAATCTTGAGTTATGAATTTTTGCTCGCAACCCGCCCCGGATCGAAAACCACGACCAGAGTGGCTACACGCATCGACACTTCTCTGCTAAAAGGCTAAGATAGCTGTTTTGTTTTTGGCCCAGGAAGTTAACCGAACATGAACGAAGCAATCATCACGCCCGAAATTGTCAGCCAGCATAACCTCACGCCCGAAGAGTTCGAAAAAATAAAGCAGATAATGGGCCGCGAGCCGAACATTACCGAGCTCGGCGTTTTCAGCGTGATGTGGTCGGAGCATTGCTCTTATAAGTCTTCGCGGGTGCATCTGAAGCGGCTGCCGACGACCGGGCCGCGTGTGATAGTGCCGCCGGGCGAGAACGCGGGCGTGATCGACATCGGCGACGACTGGTGCGTGGCGTTCAAGGTCGAATCGCACAATCACCCGAGCTTTATCGAACCGTTTCAGGGGGCAGCTACAGGCGTCGGCGGAATCCTGCGAGACGTTTTTACCATGGGCGCCCGGCCGGTGGCGGCGATGAACAGCCTGCGGTTCGGGCCTTTGTCGGAACCGCCTGCGTCAGCGGCTGGCCAGGCTGGCGTATCTGAAGAACGTCAAAAGATCCTTAACCGCAACCGCGCAATTCTGAAAGGCTGCGTCGAGGGAATCGGGCATTACGGCAACTGTTTCGGCGTGCCGACGATAGGCGGTGAGGTCGTGTTTGACGAAGCTTACAGCCTGAATCCGCTGGTAAACGCGTTCGCGTTGGGCATTGTAAAAAAAGACCAGATATTTTTTGGGAAAGCGGAAGGCATCGGAAACCCCGTGCTTTATGCTGGTGCAAAAACGGGCCGGGATGGTATTCATGGTGCGACGATGGCTTCGGCGGAATTCGACGACGCGGCGCTTGAGAAGCGTCCAACGGTGCAGGTCGGTGATCCGTTCTTGGAAAAACTTTTGCTCGAAGCTTGTTTGGAGGCGATGCGTTCCGGCGCGATCGCCGGCATTCAGGACATGGGCGCGGCCGGCCTTACCTCATCATCGGTCGAGATGGCCGCGCGTGCCGGCACAGGTTTAGAACTCGATCTCACGCTTGTGCCGCAACGCGAAACGGGAATGACCGCGTACGAAATGCTTCTCTCGGAATCGCAGGAACGCATGCTGATCGTGGCTCGAAAGGGACGTGAACGCGAGCTGGTCGAGATCTTCAATAAATGGGACCTCGACGCGGTTGTCATCGGCAAAGTTGTCGAAGGCGACCGCCTGCGAATAATTCACAACGGCAAAGTCGAAGCCGACCTGCCCGTCATGGCGTTAACGGATGAGGCACCTAAATATCAGCGGCCAATGAAGGCGGAACCGTCTGCGTCAGCGGGCGGCGAGGCTCCCAAGGACAAGTCAACGCTCGGGTCACCGAACGCTCTGCCACCTGCTTACGCAGGCGGTTCTGCCGCCGACGTGTTGAAAACGCTTCTCGCGTCGCCGAATATTTGCTCAAAACACTGGGTATATGAACAGTACGATTCGATGGTCCGGACGAACACCGCTGTTCTTCCGGGTTCCGACGCTGCTGTCATTCGAGTCAAAGAAACCCGCCGTGCAATAGCGATGTGCCTTGACGGTCCGGGCCGATATGTTGCGGTCAACGCTAAAGAAGGTGCCAAACTGGCCGTCGCCGAAGCCGCGAGAAACGTGGCATGCGTCGGCGCAAAACCGATCGCGGTAACGAACTGTCTCAACTTCGCTTCGCCGGAACGCCCGGAAGTTATGCGTTCGTTTTCCGACGTAATCGACGGCATGGCCGAGGCCTGTAATGTGTTCGAAACACCCGTCGTGTCCGGCAACGTTTCGTTCTATAACGAAACCGACGGTCGCGGCATTTTGCCGACACCGACGATCGGCATGGTCGGGCTGATTGAAGATACGCGAAAGATAATTACACACTCGTTCAAAAACGAAGGCGACATCATCGCTATGCTCGGCAACACGCGCGACGATCTTTCGGTAAGCGAATATGCCCAAACAGTTCTCGGCCGTACGACCGACGAATTGATCGAAAGCGGTCGTGTACCTATCCTCGATCTTGCCCTCGAAAAATGCGTGCAGGACACGCTTTTAAAGCTCGCTGACGAAATGCTGCTCAATTCCGCGCACGATTGTTCGGACGGCGGCCTTGCCGTGGCGATTGCAGAATCCTGTTTCTCTTCGCTCGGCCGCGACGCGATCGGGGCCCAGATAGAGTTGAAAACCAAAGGGCTTTCGTTGGAAGCCCTGCTCTTTGGCGAATCGCCATCCCGTGTCGTTATCAGTTTTTCACGGGAAAATCTCGACCGCGTAAAACACGCTGTCGCGGACTGTCCGTTCGACGTTATTGGGAAAGTTGGGAATGACGTATTGCGTATTTCCGCCGATGACATCGAGGTGATCTCATCTCCCGTCGCCTTGCTGGAGGGAGTTTGGGAGTCTTCATTATCGGCCGGGCTTACGCACTAGTCTTCCTACAAAACTGAAAACTGAAAAGTTAAACTGAAAACGAAGGCGTTTGAATTCGTTTTCAGTTTTCAGTTTTTACCTTTCAGTTTGTAGCAATTGGTATCCTGTCATTGAATGTCAGCCGGAATTTATCTGCATATACCGTTTTGTAAATCGCGATGCTCGTACTGCGATTTTGCTACGGACGTTTATCGCGAATCGAATGCGGTCGAACGTTATGTCGATGCGTTGTGCGCTGAACTTAAAAAATTTCAGCCGCGGATTTGCGCTGATGACGCAGATAAAATTCGAAGTTCCGATCCGCGCGATCGGCGTTTATCTGCGGCAAATTCTTTTTTGCCTGCCGACACGATTTATTTTGGTGGCGGCACGCCTTCGCTGCTTACTGCGGATCAAGTTGAGCGGATAAAAGAAGTCATCAACACCCATTTCGATCTTGCTGAAGACGCCGAGATCACGATGGAAATGAACCCGGCGACGGTTTCGGCTGAAACTCTTGGCGCGTATCGTTCGCTCGGCGTAAACCGGGCGAGCTTTGGTGTGCAGACTTTTAACGATCGTGATTTGAAACTGCTCGCGCGCGGACACGACGCAAACGATGCTCGCGAAACATTCAGGCTGCTGCGGGACGCAGGATTCGACAACATCAGTTTCGACCTGATCGCCGGTTTGCCCGGACAGACGCTGGATGATTGGGAACGAAATCTTGACGAAGCATTGAAAATGCAGCCTGAGCATTTATCGCTTTATCTGCTTGAAATACACGAGGGAACGCCGCTCGCGGAACAACTGCGTTCGGGCCGCCGGCCGATGCCGGATGAGGATATTGCGGCCGAGATGTACGAGATGATGCTGGATAAAACAAGTTCGGCGGGCTTTGAACAGTACGAGATCTCGAACTTTGCAAAACCCGGTTTTGAATCGCGGCATAATACTAAATACTGGCGGCTCGATCCGGTATACGGTTTTGGTGTTTCGGCACATTCGTTCGACGGTGTGCTGAGATATTCAAACGAACGAGACACGTCGGCGTATGTAAAAAGTATCGAAGATTGTTCAACCGCCGAAGTTATGCGCGAGCAAATCGACGCGGCGTCGGAGTTTATTTTTCTGGGCTTGCGCTTGAACAAGGGAATCGATATCGATGAGTATCGACGGCGTTACGATACCGATATTCAGGAAAAATACGGCGCCGAGCTGCGAGATCTGAGTGACAAAAACCTCCTCGAAATAGCAGAAGGCCGTATTAAACTGACGCGAAAAGGTATGCTGTTTTCTAACGAAGTTTTCGCGGCGTTTGTTTGATTTGCGACTGGAACTTTGATGATGATCCGATCCATTTTCTTGCTCCTTATCTTTTTCTCGACGACGGCCGCCCAGCGAATGCCTGAGCCGATGCGCGAGTTCCGCGCCGCCTGGATAGCGACCGTTGACAATATCGATTTTCCGACAAAGAAAGGTTTGTCAGCGGAACAGCAAAAAGCCGAGCTGATCGCCGCGCTTGAGCTTGCAAAAAAGCTGCGGTTGAACGCGGTGATCTTTCAGGTCCGCCCGATGACGGACGCCGTTTATCGTTCGGAGCTCGAGCCGTGGTCCGAATTTCTGACTGGCGAGATGGGCAAGCCGCAATCGTTCGACCCGCTCGAATTTTTGGTTGCCGAGGCGCACAAACGCGGCATTCTTGTTCACGCGTGGTTCAATCCTTATCGAGCCTATCATCCAGCGGCAAAAACGATATCGGACAGGCATGTTTCGAAAACGCAACAGGATATTGTGCGGCAGTATGGCCGCTATATGTGGCTGGACCCGACCGAGTCCGCCGCACAGGCCCATTCGCTGAACGTGATCAAAGATGTCGTCCGCCGCTACGACATCGATGGTGTACATTTTGACGATTATTTTTATCCCTACGCGGAAAAGGACGAGGCCGGCAACGAGATCGATTTTCCCGATCAGAAGAATTACGACGAATACCGCCAAACCGCCGCGAGGATGACGATGCAAACGGGCGTAAAACGCATCCCACTTAAACGCGACGATTGGCGGCGTTGGAACGTCAATAATTTCATCGAAAGCGTCGGCCGCGAGATCAAAAAGATCAAGCCCGAGATCGTCTACGGCATTTCTCCATTCGGTATCTGGCAGCCGATACCTGAGAAAGATATCGTCGGTTTTAGTGCTTACGCCGGGCTTTATGCCGACGCGCGAAAATGGCTGCGGGACGGTACCGTCGATTACCTCGCACCGCAGCTTTACTGGGAAACGGCCCGCAAAGGTCTAAGCTTTCCGGTGCTGCTCGATTGGTGGAAATCTCAAAACGTTAAGGGCCGACATATCTGGCCGGGCATCGCTTCCTATCGGATCGGTTCGACGCCGACGTTTACCGCCCGTGAGATCGCATCGCAGATCGAGGCAACGAGGCGGTCGCCGGTGACGGTGGGCAGCATTCATTTCAGCTTTAAATCACTGCGAAACGACCTCGGCGGAATTCAAAACGTCCTCGGCGAATCGGTCTACAGAAATGACGCATTGATCCCACGGTTTCCGTGGATCAAATCGAAACAGCCGCTGTCGCCGAAGGTAACGATAAAACGCGATGAAAAATTCGTCCGTGCAGAGTGGGCCGAGCGAGGTTCTCGCAAGGCGTTTTGGTTCGTCGTGTACGCGAAGGATAAAGACGGTTGGAGCTATTCGGTTGTCCCTGCAAGCGAGCGTTCGATAACACTCTCCGCCGATC
>CADEEU010000003.1 GCA_902826385.1 uncultured Acidobacteriota bacterium
CGCGCGTTTTTTACCCGGCGGATTCAATCCTGTATTTTTGCACAGGTTGCATTTCACCGCGAGCAGATCGTCGGTTGCCGTGACCGGAGGTGGAAGCTTTGTCTGCCCGAGTGAAAGAACGGAAAGCGCGCTTGAGATTAAGTTGACGTTTGTCTCGATGCCGCCGTGCATCGGCACCATCGATATCGCGTTGTAGGGACATTGCGTCGCACAGTCGCCGCAGCCAATGCAGGTCGCGCGGTTGATGTCGATTTCGCCGTCGGGAAAGCGAGCAATGGCTCCGGTCGGGCACCCGGTCAGGCATTCCGGGTCCTGGCAATGCATGCATACGGTCGGGACAAGGACACTTTGCGTTGCACTTCGCGTTGGTTTTACAGGCCGTTCGATGTGAATGCCGCGGCGGACGAGACGCGATGTACCGTGCACTTTGTGACAGGCGAGCGAACAATTGCCGCAACGGATGCACTTCGCCATGTCCATCACGAGCAGGTTGACCGCATCGGCTATGCCGGTTTCTATCTCGCGGCTGGCGGCGGTCAGCGAACGTTTGTCATCGGGCGGCTCAGGGGCTTCAGACGGTCCTGTTTCCGACATCGCTTTCAATGCGGGTACGACGGCATTGCGTAAATTTGCTTCGTCTCGAAGCCGCGTGACCGCAATCTCCAGCACCTCGATACGGCTGCGGGCGGTTGCGGTAAATTTCCAGTCGGCGGGTTTGTCTACCGCATTAAGCCCAAGGCACGTCCCGTCACCGATCAGGTCCATAGCGACCGAACCGTCATCGAGCAAAAGGTCGGCCGCAAGCGGATTAAACTCCGCTCCGCTAACTCGCTGAAGCCAGCCGTTGCGGATGTAGATGACGCGATTTACCGGATCGCCCTCGCGAAAAAGAACGTGGTCTTTTTCATAGACAACGAATCGAGCCGCGTCACCTAATTGCTTTCGAACGTCAGCCGTAAGCTGAGAGCCGGCGGCCTCGTTCAGTTCGTTCAAAGTTAAGGAAAGGCCGTATGAGCGGTAGTTTCGATCAAGAGCCTTACCGAATTTCGGTAGCTTGCGAAGCAGGCGAATAGCGGGGCGCATCATCTCGATCACGATCGCCGATTCATTACCGCTGACGATCACGGACGCACTTCGCGGCGTGCCGGAAAGCAAGGCCATTTCGCCGAACGAATTTCCGGGCGCAACCTCGCCTACTTTTCGCAGTGAGCCCTGATCGGTGACAGTGGCGTCAAGCTTACCGGTGACAAGAATATAGAAGATACTGCTTTCCCATGTGTTTTCGACGATGATCGTTTCGCCAGGCTGGTATTCGAGAAGCCGTGCGTAGGGACCGACTTTTTTGGCGCGATAGCTGCGGCCAAACAGAATGACGTCCATTTCAAGCTCATTCTTAAACTCCTCGTTCGGAAGTTTTTCGACAAGCTCTGAAACGATATCTACATTCTGGAACGCCTCGATGATCAGGTCGTGATTTGTAATTTCACGCGGCATCGGCCTCTCTTTTTCACCGAGAAGATATTAGGTTGGTTTGGTGTAGAAGTAAAAAGCAACTCCGCCCGCAATGATCGCAAATGCGAATAAAAGTAAAAGTGCTGCCGAACCAACAACGATCCAAATGACGTAAGAGTTCTTTTTTGGTTCGGATTTCGGCAGTGCTACGGCCGGTTTAACGACGGGCTGAATTGGAATCTTTGTAACGGGATTTAGAGGCTTATCCGGAGTTTCCGAAATGTTCAGGCCCATGTCCGACAGTACCATGTTGAACGCCGTTTGGCTGAACTGAATGGTGTTGCCTGAGGCTTCGAACTCAGAATTTTCGATCCGCTGCTGTTCAGCCTCAAGCGGACTGCCGCACCCGGGGCAGAATGCTTTTGCCGCGTCTGCCGTTTCTCCGCAATTGTTACAACTTCTAATACCCATGCGGATCAGTTCGACTTGTGGCAGATAAGACAGTCCTGCGTGGTTGCAAAGCCCGGTTTCTTTTTCAGCTCAGGACGCAGCTTTGCGGCCGCATCGTGGCAGGTGTTGCAGTTGATGTGATAAGCAAGCTCGTTGTTGAGATCTTTTTTTATCGATTTGCCACCCTCGGTGTAGAGGGCTGTCGGCATCGTCTTATCGTCGGGAACACTTCCGTCCTGAAAGTGGCAGAAACGACATTCATTTACTTTTTGCGGTGAGGCTTTCCACGATTCGAGGGTCAGCGACACCTCTCTTTCGGAAGTAACGAGCGGGGATTTCATCGCCGACTTTGGTTGATCGGTATGATGGCATTCAACGCAGCCGACCACCGATTTGCCGTCCGGGCTGTAAGGCTTGAACGCATGTGTTTCATGACTGAAAGGAACTTCGCCATATTCGGACAAACTGTCCTTACCGAGCGTGAATTCCTTGCTCATCGTTTTGTCTGCCGCAGGGGGCTTAGCAGTCGTATTTGCGGTTGCGGGCGTCGGAGACGGTTTTGCCTGAGCCTGTACGGTGGTACGCAAATCCGGCAGATCGACCGAACCGATCGCTATGAACGCCGCGGCCGAGACAAAAACTGTTATCACAAATATTTTCAATAGGTTGGTCATACGGTGGGCCGGGAGAGGGCAATTAAATTAAACCGTACTTTTCGAACTCATGTCAATGATTTTGGGACGAGACGAATTCTGTATTTTTGCGACGTAACAATCCATTTCTAGTTCGGAAGCATGTCGAAGCCCGAGCCTGCGTGACATCGTTTGCAGTTGGCAAAATCGGCGTCGCCGAAAGCTCGAACGTTGTTGTGGCAGGTGGCACAGCTTGTTCGATTGCCGTCGGCTTTGCGATGACCGTGTACGAGAGGCAATGTAACCTGGCGTGATTGCGGAGCACGAGCAACAATATCGTGACACTCGTTACAGGAAACTCCTTGGGCAGAAGAATGAGATGCGTGGCTGAAAACCGCACGGAATGCGTATCGCGATTGCGGCGTGCGGCTGTAGGGGGCGAGTTCGTGACAGACGTTGCACGAACCGATCTTGCTCTCCGGCGTGTGGCAGGATAAACAATCTGCGTGAGCACTTATCCCCGCGGGAATCGATTTAGCCGCACCGGCAGGTGAATGACACGCAACGCAGCCGTTACGCGGCTCGGCGGCCCCGCGTGAGTGAACAGCGTGGTCGAACTTCATATTAAAGCCTTCTGAAAACTTTGCGGGAAATGCCGCAACCGTCGGCGGCGATACATTCAGGTCTTGATGACAAATGGCGCACATCTTCGGCTCTTGCGACGTGAACTGATTTAGATGACAGCCAATGCACGAATCGTGTCCGGCGTATTTCAATTCCATCGAAACCTTCAACGATCCGGATTCGCGTTGGTGGCAGGAATCGCAAGCGAAAGATTGATGCTCGGGAATGCGGTGAGAGAAATTTTCAAACGTTTTTTGCGAAGTTCGCACTAACGGAGGTTCGGGCGTTTCCAACGAGGTGATTGTCGGCTGAAGACGTTCGCCCTTTTGAAGGCACGATGCAACAAAGATCGCGAATACGATTGCGAGAATGCCTTTCTTTAAGAATGTTTTCATTAACGCGGTTTGTTGGCCTGCTTCATTCCATCCACTCAATTCTGATGGCTCGGCGGAATCGGGAACCTTCCGACCTCGGGCGAATGGCAGTAAATACACTGAAACGTCGGTTTCTTTTCCTCCAAACTCGCCTCCCGTTTTCCGATCTCTTCGCGAATCACAGGTCCGTGGCACGAACTCGTGCTGCACGTCAGGATAGGCACGTCCGCATCCTTCATCTTTGCTATGTCGGAGTTTTGCGCAATTCGGACGTGACAGGTCATACAGTCTTTATTGACGTGGTTTTTGCTCAAGTGATCGAACTTTATCGAATACCGGCTGATTGTGTTCGAATCGAAATACGGTGTCGTCAATTTATGACAACCCGCGCAATCAGTACGGGCGGGTTTTTGATTTTGATAATGACACGTGAAACAGGACGCATGCGAGTTCGGCGAATCTTTGAAAAAACCTGCAGCGGGCAGAAACGCTCCGGTCGCTGCTTCGACAAGCGGCTTCACCCCAGCTGAAACACGCGGGCCGTATTTTGGAAGTTTTTCCGTCGTTTTATGACAGATCGCGCAGTTATTGAATTCAGGCGTTTTCGGATCGTCTGCGGATCGAAAATTAGTCGGAACAAAATGGGCGACCACAGTTTCCGTTTGTTTGACGTTCCTTGCGATCAAATCCTGATGGACGTCGTGAGGGAAAACAATTGAAAATTCCTGCGAACGGGAACGAACGGGAAACGGAAATCTGGCCGCACCTCGTGGGCCGGGATTCGTGTGACAACCCGCACAGATCGCCGGTCGGTTACCGCTGAAAAAATCGCGGCGGTGACAATTGATGCATGATGCATGGCCCGGAAAGTCAGCGACGTCCGGATAGCCGCGAGTTGAAACCCAATTGGACGTCGGAACTTTGTGGCATGAACTGCAGTCGATCTTTTTGTGTGAAGCAGAGGCGTGCGAGAACCCTTTGTCACGCCGCTGGGCCGAAGCCGGGTCGGACGGACCGAGAAACATCACGGCCGCAGCCGACGCAAAAAAAGCAAAAATGAACAAGACGCGAAGTTTCATTTTTGCTCGCACGCTCCTGTTCCGCATTGCGGCAGATCTTTCACGATGACTTCACAATTTTTTATTGTTTTACCCGCTTCCGGCACCTGTAAATTAAGTTTTGCCGTTTTGCCTGGTTCGACCGAAACCTCGCACGCCCAGACATAGCTCTTCTTTCCCACTTCCATCGCCAAGATGTTCGACACCGTAAACTTTGTCGCGACCGGCACCGGAATATCAATGAAGATAGATTTGACCGTAATGGTATCGGTCATCGACGACTGAAGCGGTTTTGCGTTACCGAGCAGGGTTTCCGAAAGCGTTCGTTTTTGAAGGTAAAAACCGTTGACCAGGTTCGCCGACATGTTGGTCAAAAGCCAGTCACGGGCGATCGCGGGTTTAGATCGGAACTGCGTCATGCCTTTTGTGAATGCCGCCTTAAATTCCGGCACACTCTGAATCTCGCTCTCCGACGGCGTCCGGCAATATGGCGATTCGCAATCGGCCGCCTGCAGCCAGCAGATGAACGGCTGGCTGGCCTTCGCCCGCTTGTAATAGCAATCACGCGAAACGACCTCGGCGGTTCTGATCCGCTCGAGCAGGGAAGAGTTTTCTTTGAGTCCACCAGTAAAAAGATAGAAACGTTTCCGCGTCAACTTCTCCACCTTGCCGTCGATCTTCACCCGGCCTGAAACTTCGAGAGCTCCTGTCGAGGCAGCCTGCGGCAAAGCCATCGGTGCCAGAAGAAACGTTAAGAATGTGACAGCGAGACAGCGAGGCATAATCTACGGCAGAGTCGGACGGGCTGGGAACTTTAAGAAAGGAAGCCGGACGCCGCGTACCAGCACTCGGTCGGAACGCATCTCGACGGCAGGGGCAAAATTATTCGCACCTGCGGCAGCTATAAAATCGTCCTGATCGATGCCGTCGCCGCTAACCCCGATTCCGCCCGCGAGCACGCCGCCTTTGTAAATTGGCAGGCCGCCTGCAAAAATCTGAATACCGTTCGGTAATTCCGGAATTGTTGTGCACGGACACGGAGCCATGCCGCCGCGTTTCTGTCGGCCGTACGCGCGACAGCTTACAGGCGGAGAAACGAGAGCGGTCCGAATAAGATCCAACTGAAGCCCCACATTGAACGGGCTCCAATTAGAAAGCGGCGTGCTGAACGGACCAGCAGTTGTATTATTAATACCGTCCGGGAACAGAGGTCGATGTAGAAAACCAACCGCACGGTCACTAAACGCCACCGAGCCGTTCAAACCAATTCCGTCCGCCGCCGCTCTCGTAACGTAGCTGCCAAATCCGGCGGCGTTCAATTTTGTCGCAGCGTCCGGACGCGCGAAGAACATCGACGTACGCGCCTTTTGTACCGAAACGTCCAGCCCAAAAATCGGAGCATCGTTTTGACCGAAAATTCCAAGAACCGCGCCGTTGACATCGACCACGGCGACGTTCACACGCGCGTTGCCGCCGATCGGCTGACGAATCCCGGCTCTCGTGATATTCGCGATCTGTGCCGCCGAGGCGAGTATCTGCTGAACGTCCGCAAGCGTCAGAACCGTTCCGGCCGTTGTTGGAAAACGTACAGTCGCTCGTCCCGGAACCCCACCCGCCGTCGTTGGAAAAAAATCGCTCGCCGGCGCGGCTATTACAGGAGCGGTAACGCTACCAGGCAGACTGCCGAACGGCGTCGTCGGCACGTCCGGCACGGTCGCATTGTTTAGATAGGGAAGCCGGATTCCTTCGACAAGAATATTGTCGCCGCGGATCAGTGGCGGCGATTCAAATCCGCGCACTGCGGCGATCGCAATGATCTCTTCCACAGCCTGATCGTTATCCAGCGGGTTGCGATCGATCGTGTAAAGTCCGTCGCCCTCAATACCGACGCCTCCGACCGCGAATCCATTTTTATAAACCGGTATGCCGCCGGGATCGCCGGAAAGCCCGAGAGGCAAACCCTCGATCGCAACATCCGAACACGGAAGAGTGGAAAATTGCACGCCGTAAAGCGGTCCACCGGGACGATTGTCGATGCCGGGCGGGAAATGTTCCTGAATGATGAACGAAGCCGTGCGAGTGGTGAATGCGTTACCGGACGTAGAAAACAAGCCGGCCGTGCCAGCCTTTGAATACGAAGCCGCGGCGCTCGGCACGATCAAATTCTCGAGTCCCTGACCGGCCGTTCCGACGCTTCTGATAAGCGTCGTTGATGATGCGCCGGTCATCGCGAATGTGCCCAGCAGATTACCCTCATTGTCCGTAACTGAAACCGTTACGCGCTGATTCAATGCGCCAGCGGCAGAAACGGCCTGCGCAATTATCCGCTGAACATCGACGACTGTAAGACTGTTTTGAGAAAAGACAGGAAGATTAAAAAGAAGCAGGATCGCGGCACTGGCAAAAAACTCAAATTTTTTCACCCGGCATTTTCGGTTCATGGCCGCAATGATTTTTATACGTTATCGATTTGCGAGTCAAGCAGTTTTGCACAGGATGCGGAAGCTGACGCCTTAGTGTGTGCAACTGTGCTATGATGCTCGCGGTTTTTTTAAGAAGTCTTCGAGTAGTCGTGCAAACCATCTGCGTCGATGCCTGTTGACCGAATAAAACTTACAACCGCCATTTTCATTGTTCTCGTCGTCGGGACATTGTGTTCGTTCGCACAGAATTCCAACGGCCGACTTATTGGAAAGGTTCTCGATGCGGACAGCAAACCGCTCGCGGGCGTTACCGTTGTCGTCACCAACCAAACGACATCGCAGACACGAACTGAAATTACGGAATCGGATGGAGAATTTTCTTTTCGCCTCCCGGAAGGGGCCTACAAAATAAGCGTTGCCGATCCATTTGAAGCCAGGTTTGATCGGGGCAAGGTCGCCGAATATGGAACGTTCGCAAACGTAATCTGCGATCAAACAAAGAAGCTCTGCCCTACGCTTGAGAACGTAATAATCGACGGAGGCGAGAAGAAAATAGAATTCATCGCCGTCGATACTTCGAAAACAGACCCAACCAAACCTGAAAGCAAAAAAGAGCCGGACAGCCGCGAAACGCTCGATCGGTGGCGAATAGGCTTTCCCGAATACGACCGCTACGGCGACAAAGGTGCACGCGGACGCGACATTCCGTTTCGCCGAAGCCGCTGGTACGACCCCTATAATCAAAACGTTCTCAAAGGCGACAAACCGATTTTCGGCGACGATTATTTCATCGTGTTGTCGGCGGTGAGTACGACCGGTTTCGAATTACGCCGAACGCCATCCGGCAATAACGTCAGCTCAAACGAACCAGCCAGCAATAATTTTTTCGGCCGCCCTGAGAGCCTTTCTTTTAACCAAACAATTCAGCTTTCGTTCGAACTGTTCAAAGGCCAAACCGTTTTTCAGCCGAGGCAATGGGCGATAAAAATTTCACCGACGTTCAGTGTGCCGAACTACCTGAACGCTCGCGAAAACGGCATCGTTAACATCGACGTCCGTCGCGGAACAAACCGCGTGGATCTTCATGCCTCACTCGAAGAGGCGTTCGCCGAGGTGAAGTTGTTCGACACGAACGACAATTACGACTTCGTCTCCGTGCGTGCCGGCATTCAGCCCTTTACCGCCGACTTCCGCGGTTTTCTTTATTCGGACAACAACCTCGGCATTCGCACTTTTGGGGCGTTTTCGAACAATAAATCGCAGTTTAACTTTGCGTATTTTCGACAGCTTGAAAAAGACACGAACAGCAATCTGAACTCATTGGAAGAATTGCGTGGCCAGGACATTTTTATCGGCAATTTTTTCCGGCAGGATTTTTTGTTTAAGGGCTACACCATCCAAGGCGTCGCCGCATACAACCATGACCGGGCAGACACGCATTACGACAGCAACGGTTTTCTGGTGCGGCCGGCATTGGTCGGCAGTTTTCAACCGCACGCGGTGAAGGCCGGTTATATTGGCATTAACGGCGACGGTCACATCGGCTGGCTGAACCTGACGAACTCCTATTACTTTTCATTCGGCGAGGACGAGTTCAATCCGATAGCGGGACGCAGAACACAGATCAGAGCACACATGGCGGCGGTCGAGGCATCCGTTGACCGTGACTGGCTTCGGTATAAAGTTTCTGCTTTTTATGCCTCCGGCGATAAAGAGCCGACAGATGATAAAGCGGGCGGCTTTGACGCCATTTTCGATGACCCAAATTTCGCGGGCGGACAATTTTCCTATTGGAACCGTCAGGGCATTCGGCTTGTCTCGACCGAGATCGGGCTGGTGCAGCCGAACAGCCTGTTGCCAAGTTTGCGTTCGAGCAAAACCGAAGGCCAGGCGAACTTCGTAAATCCCGGGCTGATGCTTTTCAACCTAGGCGTCGATGCCGAGGTGACGCAAACGGTCAAGGCAATATTCAATGCGAATTATTTGCGTTTCGATCGCACCGAACCACTCGAATATGTTTTGTTCCAACCACGTGTACGGCACGAAATCGGCACCGATTTGAGCCTAGGCGTAATCTACCGGCCGTTTTTGGTCAACAATATGACATTCACCTTCGGCGGCAATATTTTCCTGGCCGGCAAGGGCTTTCGCGACGTTTATACCGACCGTTCACGGAACTGTCCGATACCAAGCTTCTGCACGCCCGACGTGCCGAACCCATCGAAGCCGCAGTACACGTTGTTTAGTCAGATGAAGTTGATATTTTAAGCGGCAGATGACGGAAATGTCTCGTAGTAAAGTGATAGCTGATAAGTAAGAAGTGATAATGAAAATAGGGCTTATCACTTTTTACTTTTCACCTAAAACTAATTGCGAAGAATACAAACCATGATCGCAAAGAGCAACAAACAAAATCGGCTCAAGCTCATCGTCCTGATCGTCTTTGCGTTTCTCGCGACGGTGGTTTATTGGAAACATTCCTCGCACGCTCAGAATGCGGCGAACACGAACGGTCGTCCTGCCCCATCGACTGAGACCTCAACGACACCGACCACAACGCCGGAAGTAAAACTCGAAGGCTGCCTGAAATGTCATAACAACATAGAGCCGATGCATCGCTACAACACTCGCGGCGATGTGTTCGATACGCTCGATGAAGGGAGGGATGCACAGGGCCTAACCTGCACGGCATGTCATGGCGGCAACCCGGCGGCGATCACGCAAAGGGAAGCTCACGTGCAGCCGAAATTTCCGAAAGAGTGGAATTGCAAAAACGGAGATTGTTCCAGCCGAAATCCGGAGCGTACGAACACGCTGCTCGCACGCGAAAGCTCGGAATTTGTGAGGTTCGTGAATCCCGGCGATTTTCGTGTCATCGCACAATCCTGTGGAGAATGCCACGCGGACGAAAATCAAAAAGTTTCACGCGGGATGATGGCCCACGGGGCGATGTTGTGGGGAGCGGCCCTTTATAACAACGGCTCGCATCCGATCAAGGATGCCCAGTTCGGCGAAAGCTACGACGAGAACGGCAACCCGCAAACTTTGTTTCAAGCACCGAAACCGACGCGCGAAGATCAGGCCTCGAAAGGCCATCTCGAATTCTTGAGCCCGTTGCGGCGATGGGAGATCTCACAGCCGGGCAATGTACTTCGCGTCTTCGAACGCGGCGGCAAACGCCGGTTGGAGGTTGGGCTGCCCGATAAAGAGGAAGAAGGCGGAAAGCCGGATAAAGGCCTGAGCCCTCGCGGATTGGGCACAAACAACCGCACCGATCCGGTTTTTCTCGGCATACAAAAAACTCGACTGCTCGACCCGACTTTAAATTTCCTTGGCACTAACGATCACGCCGGCGATTACCGTTCGGCCGGCTGTACTGCGTGTCACGTGATTTATGCGAACGACACTGGCGTCGCCGCCAGTTCCTATGCTGCGGCAGGTAATCGCGGATTCTCGCAATCGGCGGACACGAGCATTCCGAAAAACGAAGCCGGTCATCCGATAAAACATCAGTTCACATCGCGCATCCCGACCACGCAGTGTATGACCTGCCACATGCATCCGGGCACGAATATGGTCGCCACCTACTTAGGGCAAACGTGGTGGGACAATGAATCGGACGGAAAAGCGATGTACCCGCAGGATCGGCAGATCAACCCGACGCAGGCTGACGAGGTGAAAAAGCTCGACAAGAATCCCGAAGGAGCGAGCTTGCGTGGGCTTTGGACCGATTCCGTGTTCTTACAAAACACCGGCACCGCCGATTTCAACAGCAAATTGAAAAATGTCCAGTTCGCCGATTCGCACGGACACGGGTGGATGTTCAAGAACGTCTATAAAAAAAACCGGAAGGGAAATTTGCTCGATGCGGAAAATAAAATAGTTTCGCCCGATGATCCCGACAAATTCAAAAAAGCCGTACATCTTAAGGACATCCACCTCGAAAAAGGGATGCACTGCGCCGACTGTCACTTCAGCCAGGACAGCCACGGTACGGGCATTCTCTACAACGAGCCGCGGGCGGCAGTCGAGGTCGGGTGTGTCGATTGTCACGGATCGATAACGGCCCGTGCGAATGGAATAACAAGCGGCCCGGCAGCGATGGCTCCGGAAAACCGCAATGAATTGCGTCTTCGCGAACAACAGAAAAAACCACTCATCGGCCGCGACCTGACACGGCTGCGATTCCGAACGCCGGACGGGAAGCGGACGCCGGTGATGGAAATTTTGACCCGCGACACGACGCGAAAAGACGTCGCCGGAAACGACATCCAGTTGAAACGCGGCGACGTGATCCAAAATTCCATTGTCGAACCCGGCCTTTGGTGGAAGGTGAAGCAAACCGCCGACACCGTCACGCCCGCCAGCCCTGATTACAACGAAAAATCAGCCTACGCCAAAACAATGCAGCGGGACAACGCAACATGGGGCGACGTGAATGTGGCGGAGAATAAACTCGCGCATCAGGACAAAAGCATCACCTGCTACGCCTGTCACACGTCTTGGGTGACGAGCTGTTTCGGCTGCCATCTGTCGATGGAGGCGAACCGCAAGATGCCGAACCGCCACAACGAAGGCGGCGATTCGCGCAACTTTACTTCATATAATTTTCAGGTGATCCGCGACGATATTTTTATGCTTGGCAAAGATGGAACTGTTACAGGACATAAAGTCGCTCCCGTTCGGTCGAGCTCGGCTGTGCTGGTCTCGTCGCGCAACCAGAACCGTGAATGGATCTATCACCAGCAGCAAACGGTCTCGGCCGAAGGATTTAACGGGCAGGCGTTTAATACGCACGTGCCGCATACCGTCCGCGGCAAAGAAACGCAGTCGTGCTCCGACTGTCACATGTCCAAAGACCGCGACAATAATGCGTGGCTCGCCCAGGTGATGCTGCAGGGCAGCAACTTCGTGAACTTTATGGGGCGCTACGTTTATGTCGCGACCGAACACGCGCTTGAGGCCGTCGCCGTCACCGAACACACCGAACCGCAGGCCGTTTATGGAAGCAATCTGCACCGGCTGGCGTACAAGGACAATTTCGAAAAGTTCGTAAACGGCGGTCGCGAGCTAAAAGAGTATTACGAAAACAAAGGCCGCCCCGAAGCCTTGCAAGTACAAGTACGCGGCGAGTATGCCTATGTCGCTGCCGGCAAGGGCGGCCTGCGCGTTTACGACATCGCCCAGATCGATCACAAGGGGTTTTCCGAACGCATAGTGACCGCTCCAGTCTCGCCGCTCGGGCAACGGTTTTACGTCGATACCAAAAATGCGGTCGCCGTTGCCGCGCCTTCCATGCTTGCGGTCGATCCAGCAAGATGGCGAACCGTGCGAAATAACGACGGCACTTACAAACAGGTGCCGCCTGAAGAAGCACTAAAATTAAACGCCGAAGCGAAAGCCGCAGGTAAACCTGCCCCAGCAGTTAACGAAGAAGGCCCGATCCATCCGCTATACGCCTATCTATACGTAGCCGATAAAGAGGAGGGCTTGATCCTGGTCAATGCTGTGACTTTGCTCGACGGCGACCCGCGAAATAATTTTCTAAGTCGAGCCCTGACCTACAATCCCAGCGGCACATTGACTGGCTCGAACAATATCACGCTCGCGGGAAATTTTGCTTACATTACGACCGAAAAAGAATTGGTGATCGTCGATCTTTCGACGCCTCTGGAACCGAAGATCGCCGTGCAGATTCCGTTGAATCGACCGAAAGCGGTCGCGGTACAATTTCTATATGCGTTTGTCGTTGACGCAGACGGGATGAAAGTTCTGGATATAAAAGAACTTCAGACTTCGGGCAAAGTTTCGCTTGTTGAAACGGCGGTCGTGCCGATTAAAGACGCGAAGGACATTTACGTCGCCCGCACATATGCCTATGTCGCGAACGGCTCGGAGGGCGTCGCGATAATCAATGTCGAACGGCCCGAAAATCCGAAACTCGACCAGACATTCAACGATGGAGGCGGCATCAACGACACACATTCGATAAAAGTCGCGATGACCAATGCCAGCCTTTACGCCTACGTCGCCGACGGCAAAAACGGCCTGAAAGTTTTGCAGTTGACCGACCCGGAAACAATGCCCGAGTACGCTGGCTTTAGCCCGCGGCCGCAACCGAAACTGATCGCAAGTTTCAAAACAAAAGGCGACGCACTCTCTATCTCAAAAGGCCTCGACCGCGACCGGGCCGTCGATGAAAGCGGCAACCAGATCGCCGTGTTCGGCCGCCGCGGAGCCAGGCCCTTCACATTCAACGAACTGATGCGGATGCTGCGAAGCGATGACGGCAAAGGCGAGTTCTTCTGGGTTTCGGACGAACCGAATAAGCCTTCCCACGCTAAACTCTCGCCGTTATTTTCCTTATACTGGTAAGAGTTAGAATGCAGAACAAAGAGCAAGACATCGAAACGAAATACAAAACCCTTGTCGTTCTTTGGGCGGCGATGATCGTTTCGCAACTTCTTTTTGTACTGGTGATTTTTTTCACCCGGCCAAAGCTTTTTCAGCTCGATTTCGGTCAGCCGCTGCTCGGTGATGGCGACCACGGCAGCACCGGGGCCGTGGTAATAGGCTTCGCTGTCGCCGCGATTACGGCCGTTGCTTTTTCTTTTGCGTTCCGCCGTCGCCTAAACGAGCGTGCCGTTGCCGAGCAAAGTCCGGCAAACGTACAGACCGGTTTCATTATTGCCCTCGCATTCTCAGAAGCCGCTTCCCTTTTCGGCCTGGCCCTGGCGTTTGCGTTCGATTATCAATATTTCTTTCTTTGGATGATTCTCGGGATCGCGGCGATGATTCTGCATTTTCCAAAGCGCACAGAATTCCACGCGGCCAGCTACAAACAAAATCTTTCGTAATACTACCAAGCCGAAACAATACTTTAAATAAAGATTGTAGGGGCAGCATACTGGCTGCCCGCAAATCTTTTGCCTGGGAAAGGCAGATCGGCGGGGACAAGCCCTGCCCCTACAATTCGTACTCGCGGGACATCTAACCCGCGACACGCGACAGACATTAGTTAGCCTGTACGACGTTAAATTGGTTCGAGGTCTAAGCCCTTATTTAGATAGTGATAAAGGTCGTTGAAATCGAGCACGGCCCGATTTAGTATCAGCGGAAGCTGGGGGATGTCGCTTGTGTTTACGATCAGGTTGAGGTTGCGTAAGAAAGCTTCGTGGGCGTTCATGGTCGCACCGCCGTCTTCTAAAGAAACAAGGAAGAGGCGCCGGCGTTCGGACGTGTACATTGCGTTAGCTTTCTGTTGGAGAATTGCGGCGCCACCGAATTCGGCAGCAAAATCGGGCGAGAAAACGACGATCTCGGTCTTTCCTTCACGAAGCCGCTCGTTAGCCTGTGCCGGAGTTTGAGCTAAGTAAACGCGGTAACCGCTTGAGGTCAAAAGCTTTGCCACTTCGTCTTTTCTTTCACCAAGACACAAGAGAACCCGCCGCGGTTTGTCGTTCTTTTCATCGCCGGCTTCAAGCGCGGTATTTCCCGACTGAAGGGCGGAAAGCAGTGACTTTAGCGCGCTGTTGATCTGAAACTCCGATTCCTTTTCGCGAAAGGCCGTCGAGTTTTCGTCTGCTGCGGGCGCCGCCTTATTCTCGGCCAACTGCTGAACCGTCGACGATACGCGGCCCTTTTGGTCTTTGTTCGCCCGGAGCATGTTCTGGCAGCGAGGGCAGCGGACCGTAAAGTTACCGCTGGGAATCTTAGATTCGTCCAGTTGAAGAGAAACAGAGCAGTTATCGCAGCGTATTATCATGATTTTTGTCCGTTGTACGGATGCGTTTTAGAAAAAGTCTGAGGTTGGCAGGCCAACACTACTTCGTAGCCGTGTTGAAAAATAGTCGGTAACCGCTCCCGCCAAGGATAACTAGCCAGAACAACAGAACCAAGGGCCTGACGGATTCCGCAATAAACAAAGCAAAGAAAAGAACAAAGATCGAAAGAACAAATCCGAACCACAGAATTGCTTTTGACATATTCGTTACCTTCTACGCGGATCAGAAATCCCGAACCCCCACAGCCCAAGACGGATTTCGACACGTGTCTTGCTATTCAATCATGTCCAGGACGGATGTGGGGTTTGTCGTTGCGGGCGGCGGAGGTGCCATCGGTGCCGGAGCGTTCATAGTTCCGCGGGCCTGGTTGACGTAATCCTCCGTGGAAGAAAGGCCTTTGAGCTGCAGCAGAAGATTGTTCTGGTTGGTTGCATACGACAACCCGTCTTCCAGCGAGATTTTTTTCGTTTCGATCATCCTGCGAATGACCGAATCGAAATCCTGCATGCCGTCGATCTCGCCGTCGCGAATAGCGTCAAGCAGCGTTTTGCCCTCGCTTTCACCCTTTTCAATATACTCACGCGTACGCGGATTGGATTTTAATACCTCGACTGCGGCAATACGGCCCGAGCCGTCGCCTTTCGGGATCAAACGTTGCGACACGATGTAGCGGAACGTCTGTGCCAGACGCGTGCGGATAATGCGCTCTTCGTTCTTTGGATAAAGCCCAATGATACGGTCGATCGTTTTAGAAGCGTCGATCGTGTGCAGCGTAGAAAGAACAAGGTGACCCGTCTCGGCCGCTTCGAGCGCAATCTCGGCAGTTTCAAGGTCGCGCATCTCGCCGACGAGAATAACTTTCGGCGCCTGTCGCAAAGCGGCACGCAGGGCCGAGGCAAAATCCTTTGTGTCGGCACCGACCTCTCGCTGATTTATCGTGCTCTTTTTGTGGTTGTGCAGAAACTCGATCGGATCTTCGATGGTAACGATGTGATAGCTTTTCGTCTCATTGATGCGGTCAATGATCGCGGCGAGCGTCGAGCTTTTACCGGAACCGGTCGGACCGGTCAACAGGACGACGCCGTTTCGGATATTGGCAATATCTGCGAGAGTGTCCGGAAGAGCGAGCGACTCAAAACTCGGAATCTCGTGCGGGATAACACGCATTACAATTGAGTACGAATTACGCTGCTGAAAAATATTTACACGAAACCTGCACTTTCCCGGCAAAGCATAGCTAAGATCGGCGGTCCGAAATTTTGCCAACTGTGCCGCCGCGTCCGCATTGTCGCGAAGTATCGACATCGCAATCATCTCAGTCTGGTAGGCGCTCAGACGGCCCAGGCCCAGAGGCGATGCGGAATAAAGCGTACCGTTGATTTCGACCTGTGGTTTTTGGCCACAGGAAAAGTTCAGATCGCTGACGTTGTCGGACGTAAGCAGCATCTGCTCAATAATGGGTGCTACATCAAGCAAACTCATTAGGTTGGGTGTCTCCTGGACAGTTTCAACAAAGGCGGGATTGCGTTTGAAAACAGCTGGAAGCGATAGCTGTCTCGCTGAGATATTATTACCTAATAAATTCTGGAAATGCAAGCACTTTTTAACTGTGCAAAACTTTGTTAAGCGTTTACGGGACGACTTCGAACCACCTGGTATCTCAAAAAAACCGCCCTAATTCTTTGACACAATGGCGGTTTTTCCATAAACTCAAAGTTTTCACTTTCGGGTGAATTTTAATGGAGAGTAATTATGCCGCAGAGAACATTTCAACCGAACAACCGCCGCCGCGCGAAAAAGCACGGCTTCAGGGCGAGGATGGCGACGAAGAACGGCCGGGCGGTGCTGAAACGCCGCAGGGCAAAGGGCCGCAAACGCCTGACAGTTCAGCATTATTAGACTTTTCGCTGCCAAAGGAAGCCCGGCTGCGCAAGCGTGCCGAGTTCCTTAAGGTTTACGAGCACGGAAAGCGCATTGAAGGCCGTTTTATGACGGTTTTCCTTTTGCCTGCTTCCGGCAGCCTCCATCGCGTCGGCATCACAGCCACGAAAAAGGCGATCGGCACGAAGGCGCATGACCGCAACCGGGCAAAGCGATTACTTCGCGAGGCGTTCCGATTAAGCCGGAACGAAGTGGATGCGATTGGCGTAAAGCTTGACTGGGTGCTGAACGCCAGACGAAATATTTTGAAGACAAAGCTCGCCGGGCCGCTGGAGGATTTCAGGGCGATAGCCGCAAAGGTGGCGAGATCGGCAGAACTTTTAGCCACAGAAGCTCCGAAGGAACACAGAACGTAAATTGAGTAATTTGCATTTGTGCATTACTTTCTGTGAACTCCGGCGTCCTCTGTGGCAAAATTGCTTTAAAGGATGAAATTTCTCGTGCTCGATCTGCTGGGTGTTTATAAGGCGATGGTTTCGCCTTTTCTTCCGCCTGCGTGCAGATTTGAGCCGAGCTGTTCCGAGTATACAAAGCAGGCTGTCGAGAAATACGGCGCGCTTCGGGGAACCTGGATGGGCCTCAAACGTATATTACGCTGCCAGCCGTTTTGCAGCGGCGGCCATGACCCGGTGGAGTAATTTGCAGTTTTTAGTTTGCCGATTTGCGAATGCAATTTCTCAAGATCGCAAATTGCAAATCTAAAATCGCAGATTTGTAAGATGGATCAACCAAATAATCAAAATCAGTCCCGTTTTCTGATCGCGGCAGTGCTGTCGATGGTCGTGCTGTTCGGATGGTCGTACTTTTTTGCTCCGACCAGGCCCGCGACGAATTCGAATACAACCAGCGCCGAGGTTGCGAACGCGAACACCGGCCAACCACAGCAGACGCCTGCCGCTCCGGCTTCTCAGCCGACGCCGCCGCCCGTCGCCGCGACGCCTGACACCACGCCGAATCGGGCGATCACAATAAAATCGCCATTATACGAAGTAACGCTCGATTCAAAGGGTGCGGTCGCGACAAGCTGGATATTGCTGAGAAACAGGACGCCGAAAAGCGATCAGCCGATATACGCCGACGGCTCGACCGGATCCGAAAAAAAGCCGCTGCAGCTTATTTCGCAAAAAGCGCTCGAGCAAAGCCCGCGTGAACTTCCCTTTCGCCTTTCTACCGCTGACCAGAACCTGACGACGCTTGCGAACGAGCGAAATTATCAAATCTCGGCCCCGGAAGAGACGATAACGCTGGCCGACGGTCAGGAAAAGCAGATCGACTTTACGCTGACCGACGCGAGCGGCGTCGAGGTTAAAAAATCGTTTGTATTCCGCGGCGACAGCTACATTTCCGACCTCGGGGTAACGTTCAAACAAAACGGACAGCCGGTTCCGAACACGCGTCTGGCCATCGGCGCAAGCATCGGCGACCACGCGATCAACCACCACGGGTTTTATCATATCGAGTCCGAAACGGTCGCGATTGTGAACGGCGATATCCTGCGGCACCAAGGCTATTACTCGTTTACCTACGACGCGAATAACCAAGCGTCGTTAGCCGATCAGGGCACCGTCGATTGGGCGGGTGTGGGCGATGCTTATTTCGCCATGGCTGCGATTCCGGCCACTCCCCAGCAGGGCGTCGAGTATCGTGCCTTCAAATACGAAGTGCAGACGCAGCCGTTTTTCCCGAGCATTTGGAGCTGGGTGATCCGCAGCGCCCAAACGAAAGAGACGCGGCATCTTGTGACGGCGTTTGTCCCCGTGACGACGGACGGAACGGTTACGAAGATCTTTACGGGCTCGAAAGACTATTTCCTGGTTTCTCACCTGGCGGATTCGCTGCGTGGAGCAGACGGCCGGCAGATCGACATAGTCAATTTGATCAATTTCAGCAACTATCGGATACTTCGATTTTTCGTCAAACCGCTCTCGATCCCGATTCTGCACGCTCTTCATTTTTTCAACAACATAACGGCCAATTACGGGCTCGCGATCATCATCTTTACGTTCCTGTTTTATTCGCTCCTGTTCCCGCTGAGGTGGAAGCAGTCGAAGTCGTTCAAGAAAGCTTCGGCGAATGCACCGAAGATGCAGGAGCTGCAGAAGAAGATCAAGGACATGCAGGGAAAGGGCGTTCCGACGGACGACCCGCGGATGCGCGAGCTGCAAATGCAGCAGCTGCGTCTGACAAAGGACGCGTTGCCGATAGGCGGCTGTCTGCCGATGCTGCTGCAATTCCCGCTGCTGTTTGCTTTCTACACAGCTATCTCGGTCGCTCTGGACGCTCGTCAAGCGTCGTTCATGTGGATTCCGGACCTGTCGGCGGCTGACCCGTGGCACTTGCTCGAATTCGGATTTGCGATCTCGATGATATTGGCGATGAAATTTACGCCGACCGCCGCCGCCGTGACACCCGAACAGCAAATGCAGCAAAAGATGATGACCTGGCTGATGCCGGTTATGATGCTGTGGGTAATGTGGACCGCTCCGGCCGGATTGCTGCTGTACTGGTTCTTTGGCAACATCGTCAGTTTTGGCCAGCAGATGATCATCAACCGGTTGAACAAAACCAACGAACCGCCGGCGGCCGAAGTGGTGGAGACTGTGCCGAAGAATGCAAAGAAGGTGAAGCCGAAGTTGAGCACCTCATAGGTCCTGGCAAACTTCAGTTTGCCGACGCGCGACAAACTGAAGTTTGTCGGACATAAATATGAACGAAACCTGCACAAACGCCGAACAATTTCTCTCCGAGCTGGTCGTCGATCTCGGCCTGCAGTTGAAGGTTTCCGCCGAGATGACGGATGAGGGCTGCATGCTCGACCTGCAAGGCGAAGATTCGCACTTTGCCCATGCAGAGAACGGCGAGCTGCTAGATGCGTTCGAAACTCTGCTGTTCCAGATCTACGGCCGCCAACTCGACCGCGAACACCGCTTTGTCGTCGATGCCGACGGCTATCGCCAAACCCGCAAGAAAGAGCTCCAGGCAATGGCCCGCTTCGCCGGCGATCAGGTGAGAAAGAACGGCCGTCCGTTCACGTTCGGCGTTCTGAACTCAACCGAGCGAAGGATAATACACACCACTCTACAACTTGAGGAAGATCTGACCAGCGAATCCGTCGGCGACGGCCGAGAGAGACGCCTGCAGGTCAGACTTAGGTAGCTACGGAAGAAAAATTCCCAATTGTAAATTTTCAATTCTCAACTGATCATCAATACCGACAACCGTTTTATTGACGATCAATTTACAATTAGGAATTTAAACCCTCCTTTGAACATTGCCGATGGCAAACACGATAGTCGCACTTGCAACACCACTGGGCCGCAGCGGCATAGGTGTCGTTAGGCTGAGCGGGAAAGACAGCCTGTCGTTCGCGGCAAGTCTGTGCGACGGGAGGAATTTCGATCCCGAACCCCGCCGCGCTTATCTAAGAAGCATTTTCGATATTGAAACCGGGGAGCCGATCGACGAAGCGATCCTGACCTATTTTAAAGCTCCGCACTCGTTCACCGGTGAAGATGTCATTGAAATCAGTTGTCACGGCTCGCCGGTATTGCTGCGACAGGTTTTAGATGCGTGTTTAAGGTTGGGCGCACGGATGGCCGAGCCTGGCGAATTTAGTTTGCGTGCTCTGGCAAACGGGCGAATGAATTTGGCCGAGGCCGAAGCGATTCGCGATTTGATTGACGCGCAAACTGCGGCGTCAGCGAGGCAGGCCGTGCGACAGATGCGTGGTGAATTTTCGCACACGCTGCAGCCGATCAAGGACGATCTGCTGGATGCGATCGTGGTACTCGAATCGGCGTTGGAGTTTGTCGAGGACGATTTGCCGGAAATGCAGGCGGCGGGCATCAGGCAAAAACTGGGCGATACTGCCGAAAACATCGGCCGAATCGCCACTACCTTCAGGGCCGGAAAGCTTATCCGCGACGGTCTGCGCGTGACGCTGGTCGGGCGTCCGAACGTCGGCAAATCAAGTCTTTTTAATGCGTTTTTGGGTTCCGACCGGGCGATCGTAACTGAGATTCCCGGAACCACGCGCGATCAGATCCACGAGCGTTTTGTCGTTAACGACATTCCCGTCTCGCTTATCGACACGGCTTGTTTGCGAGAGACCGAAGATGTGGTTGAGAGTATCGGCGTCGAGCGTTCGCGGATGGCTATGGCCGACGCTGACCTTGTGGTCGTGCTGATCGATGCATCGGAGAAAGTGTCGAAGGAAGACATCGAGATTCTGAGAAGCGTAGAAGAATTGCCGCACATTGTGGTCGCAAATAAGATCGACAAGATCAGCGGTTCGGACGAGAATGCATGTTTCGAAGAAATTACAGCGGAATTTTCTAATCGCCAAACCGAAATTGCCGCTGTGTCTGCAAAACAAGGGACGGGAATAGACCGGCTAAAGAAAGCGATCGTAACGCGGTTTGCTCCCGACACCGACAACGGCTCGGGGTTTCTGGTCACGGACGCTCGACATCACGATCTGCTCGTCAGGGCCAGGGACGAAATTGAATCATCCATTGCGCTGCTCGATCAAAAGACGAGCGAAGAGATTGTCCTGGTCGGACTGCACAACGCGCTTCGATACCTTGGGCAAATAACCGGCGAAACCACGACCGAAGACATGCTGACGCGGATCTTTTCTACGTTTTGTATCGGTAAGTAAGGACTAAAGAGTTGTTAGAAACTCTTCGACCGCCACTTCGAGTGCACCGCCGATGGCAGAACCGACGGGTTCGCCGGCTTCGACGGACCAGCCTTCGAATTTGCCGACGATGCTGCGGCGGATTGCTTCGAACATCGGGTCTTTGATGAACTGCCAGCCGTAAACCAGGCGGCCGCTGATAATGACCCGCGGAACGCCGATGCCCATTATTACGTTCGCGATTCCGATGCCGAGATAGTCGCCGATCTTCTCTAAAGAGCGGCGCGAGCGGTTATCGCCGTTCTCTGCCTTGCTGACGATCTCGACAAACCTCGGTACGCTTTCGCCGCGGCCGGGCGGGCGATCACCGAGATAAAGCGTCGCCGCCGATGCAGCAGAGGCATATTTTTCCCAACAGCCGCGATTGCCGCAGACACACGGTTTTCCGCCGGCGACAATAGTCATGTGGCCGAACTCGCCTGCAATGCCGATCCCGCTGCCACTGCCGCGAAATACCTCACCGCCTATAACAAGCCCGACGCCGATGCCGGTTCCTGAACGCACGAGAATGAAGTTGGACATCAGCCCTTCCTCCGTGCGGCGAATTCGCACGCGCGCTTCGTACATGGCGGCGGCCGTCGAGTCGTTTTCAACGATGACTTTTACCGACTCATTTACCTTGAGTTTGTCGGCGATCTGAACGTTGTCCCAGCCAAGATTCGGTGCGTAAACCAGTTCGCTGCGCGAAGCATCGGTCATGCCCGGGACGCTAACGCCGATCACGCGAAGCTGTTTGTCCGGATTGTTTCGGTAGATGCTCTCGATGCGCTCACGGGCCATCCTCAACGCGAAGGTCGCTGTTGACGGCGTCTCGAAATCAACCTCTTCTTCAATTTCTCCGTTGAGCGAGATCAACCCGACCTGAGAGCGACGGACGCCTAGATTAAGCCCGATGAAATAGTCGCGGTCGTTTACGAATGAAAGTACGCGGGCCTTTCTTCCTTCGCCTTCCTGTGTCTCTTCACGGATAAGCCCCTCGGCGATAAGCGGCTTGATATTTTCCGTCACCGTGCTTTTGTCGATCTCAAGACGGCTGGCAAGCTCGGTGCGCGTCATCGGTTGGGCCGAGCGTATAAGCCTAAGCAGAAGACTCCTTTTCCTGGCGGGGCTCGGGGCTGCTCCAGCGGATTCCGCATTTATGACGGACCTGTGATTCATAACTTTGATTTATGCTCGTTTATTCTACAACGAATGAATCTCGATTTCATATTCATTTCGTCTGTTACTTTTCGCTTGAGCGGATTTAGCCATACAATTGAGATGCAAAAGGAGAATCTAGAAAAATGATGCCAGCCGACCCAAATCTTGAAATGGAATTTACGTTTGGATCAGAGAGATCCGGCGTTGTCGATGAGCCGATATTTCAATTGCTGATGCTAGGCGATTGGACCGCCGACGGCGGCCGGCCGGCGCTCGCGCAGCGGCGTGTTATCGAGATCGACCGAGACAATTTTGACGATGTTATGAGAGGCCTCGGCGTCGCGCTGAACCTTGAGGTCGGTGGACAAAACGTCGAGTTGGCGTTCGATTCGCTCGACGATTTTCACCCGGATGAGTTATTTAAGAACGTGCCGATGTTTGCAGAGCTGCGCGATCTAAGAAAGCGTTTGCGAAATTCCGACACATTCAATTCGGCCGCCCGCGAAGTAAGGGAATGGACAGCGGCCGAGGCGAAGGAAACAGACGTGGAAGTCAGGACCGAAGCGCCCGCAGCCAGCGATAATTTGCTCGACGCGATCCTTTCGAAACCCGAAGGCGGAGCCGCTGCTTCAAAGGGCGCGGTGTCAGCGGATATTTCCCGTCTGGTCGGCGAACTGGTGAAGCCGCACCTTGTTACCGTAGATGAGAATGAGCAGACGGCAATGGTTGCGGCGGTCGACAACGCTACAAGCGAGCTCATGCGGTCGATTCTTCATAACAAGCGTTTTCAGCTGCTCGAAGCTGCCTGGCGAGGGCTTTTCTTTCTCGTTCGACGGACCGAAACCGCTTCAGACTTGCGCATCTTCATTATGGATGTTCCCAAATCCGACCTAGCGGAAGACGTAAAATCCGAGGCGACGGTGTTCAAGAAAATAGCCGCCGGGAAGAATGAAGATCCCTTTGCCGCGGTGTTTGGAAATTACGCTTTAAGCCCGGAAGTAGACGATGTCGCCGCACTCATTCGAATAGCCAAGGCAGCGGCGGCTGTACGAACGCCATTCGTCTCGCATATCCGTCCAGACATTCTGGGCATCGAGTCGCTGGCGAACCATCCCGACTCGGACGAATGGGACGTTTCCGGCTCAACCGACGCGGGAAAACTTTGGAACGCAGTGCGCGAAGTACCGGAAACACAATCCCTCGGCCTGGTAATACCTCGCTTTATTGCTCGACTGCCTTACGGCGAAGATACGGAACCGACGGAAGCCTTTTCGTTCGAAGAATTTACGGATGAGCACAGACACGACGACTATCTTTGGGCAAACGGGTGTTTCGCCGTTGCCCAGCTTCTTGCCAGGACCTACACCGAGCGCGGCTGGCAGTTTGGAGAGTACTTTGCTCAAGACATCAGCGGTTTGCCGCTGCATGTTTACAAACAGGACGGCCAAGCCGTTTACCAGTCATGCGCCGAGATACAACTTAGTCAGAATGCCGCACAAAAACTAGCGGATTATGGGCTGATGCCGATAGTTTCATTTAAGAACATGGACCAAATTCGCCTTGTACGGTTTCAATCGATCTCATCTTCGGTGCCGACGCTTGCGGGTCGATGGCAATAAACAACCAACTTTGGAACTACCGCAAGGACGAGATCTAACGTGTCCGGTTATACTAATACTTGTGGGTAATGTTTGACGAGAAATTTGATGTAATCGTAATTGGGGCCGGACACGCTGGCTGCGAGGCTGCTTCGGCGGCCGCGCGGTTGGGAGCGCGGACGGCTTTGGTAACGATAAACTTGGACCTGATCGGCCAAATGTCATGTAATCCGGCCGTCGGCGGGATCGCTAAAGGCCATGTTGTTAGAGAGATAGACGCTCTTGGCGGAATAATGGGCCGTGTGATCGACCGCACGGGCATTCAGTTCAGGTTGTTGAACCGATCACGCGGTCCCGCGGTACAGTCGCCGCGTGCCCAGGCCGACCGAAGTTTGTACCGTGCTGAGATGCGCCGGGTTTTAGAAGCAACGCCCGACCTGCATCTGCGACAAGGTGTCGTTGTCAGTCTAATTGTTGAAAACAAAAGTGTTATCGGCGTCGAAATGCAGGACACACGTCGATTTGAAGCAAAAGCCGTCGTGATCGCGACCGGGACATTTCTTAACGGCACCATTCACACAGGAAACCAGACATTTTCGGCCGGTCGTGCGGGCGAGCCAGCATCGATTGAGTTGGCCGAAGCCCTTAAGAATCAAGGGTTTCCGGTCGGACGACTCAAAACAGGGACGCCGCCGAGACTGGATGGCCGGACCATCGATTGGGGCGCGTTCGAAGCCCAACCGCCGGACGAAAAGCCGGTGGCATTCTCATTTGCTACCGAAAAGATCGAACAGCCGCAAATCCAATGTTTTATTGGGTATACAAGCGATAAGCTGCATCAGACGATTCGCGACAATTTGCACCAGTCGCCGCTTTATTCCGGCAAGATTAAGGGCATCGGGCCGCGTTACTGTCCGTCGATCGAAGACAAGGTCGTGAAGTTTGCCGACAAGGACCGGCACCAGCTATTTCTTGAGCCTGAAGGACATAACACTCACGAGGTATATCTAAACGGCTTTTCAACCTCGCTTCCGTCTGCTTTGCAGCTCGAACTTCTTAGAATGATACCGGGTTTCGAGACGGTTCAGATTATTCGGCCCGGCTACGCGATCGAATACGATTTTGTGGATCCGCGCGAGCTCCGGTCGACCATGGAGTCGACGCGGATGAACGGCCTGTTTCTTGCCGGGCAAATAAACGGCACCACGGGTTATGAGGAAGCGGCGTGTCAAGGATTGTTGGCAGGCGTAAATGCCGCATTTTCGGTCCAGGGCAGGAAAGCCTTTACGCTTGGCCGAGAAGAAGCTTATATCGGTGTTTTGGCGGACGATCTTATCCAGCATGGTGTCGATGAGCCTTATCGCCTTTTCACATCGCGGGCGGAGGCTCGTTTGCGGCTGCGTCATGACAACGCTGATCAAAGGCTTTCCCCGAAAGGCAGGGACATCGGCTTGGTTGGTGATAATGATTGGGAAAGGTTCAATAGCAGGCGTGACCGGATCGCAAGTCTAAGAAACGTGCTGGATGAAAGCAGATTTAAGCGTTCATCGGCAGAATATGCGGGCGTATCGCAGATTTTGGGCCGCGATCTAGGTGACGCGTTCACGCTCTCGCAGCTTTCGATGCGGCAGGGCGTCACGCCGGAAATTATTTATCGGCTGCTGCCGCAGCCGACGCGGACGTCAATTAATCTCGCCGAGCTCGAAACAGCACTGGCGGACTCGCTCTACAGCGGCTATATAGCTAAACAGGATTTAGCGACCGAGCGCGTCAATCATCACGATACATTGAAAGTGCCGGAAGCATTCGAATTCGCCTCCATCGGCGGGTTGTCTAACGAAATGATCGAACGGCTTGAGCGAGCTCAACCCCGCACCTTTGCCCAAGTTAGAAAAATATCGGGACTTACTCCGGCGGCCGTGTCGTCGGTTCTCGTTCACCTTACCGCGAATAGCCCGGCTAGCTCGTCGAAAAACTAGGATTGTGGCACGTGCCACATTTAATACGGCCTCACTAAACCCCAAAAACGGAATTATCGGCTTCACCTGTGTGGTACGTGCCACATTCACTGTCGGATCCGCATCACTGATTACAAGTTCAGCGTGGCCGTGTGATAACTTTATAGAGAGTATTGCTTACTATGGGTCGAATAATTGCAGTCGCAAACCAAAAAGGCGGCGTCGGGAAAACTACGACGGCGATAAACCTGGCTGCGGCCCTGGCTCTAGAGAAAAGAAAAGTCCTGTTGATCGACGCCGATCCGCAGGGAAACGCAACGTCGGGCTCGGGCATTCAGCGTTCAAACGGCCGAAGAAATCTCTATCACGCGCTTATTTCGGGCGAGCCGGTTCGTGATCTGGTATTGCCGACAGAGATCTCGACAATGTGGGTTGTTCCTTCGGACAAGAATCTGGCGGGCATCGAGATCGAGTTCAGCGAGGCCGAAAATCGAGCTACGGTACTCCGTGATCTTTTGCGTGAGATAAAGGACTATTTTCACTTCATTATAGTGGATTGTCCGCCATCGCTCGGCGTTCTTACGGTAAACGGCCTGACAGCTGCGGATTCGCTGCTCATTCCGGTACAGTGTGAGTATTTTGCCCTCGAAGGTGTAACTGAACTGTTTGAAACACTTACGCGGCTGAAAAGAGAGCTGAATCCGAACCTGATGATCGAAGGCCTGCTTCTTACAATGTTCGACGAAAGGACAAATCTTTCATCGGCTGTGGCGAAGGACCTGCGGGATTTTTACGGATCGCAGGTTTTTAATACGGTGATTCCGCGCAACGTGCGTTTGGCCGAGGCTCCGAGCTTTGGCAAGCCGGTACTGCTTTACGATCCCAGATCGCGTGGAGCCGAGGCGTATATCAACCTGGCAAAGGAGGTCATTAATCATGGCTAGACAATCGCTCGGCCGAGGATTGAGCGCTCTTCTGGGTGACGAGAGCCCGAAAGACAACGTAATCGAACTCGGCATCGAGCAGATAGTTCCGAATTCGGAGCAGCCACGGACGCGTTTTGAAGAGTCGGCGCTGGAAGAACTTGCCCAATCAATTAAGGCAAATGGAATCGTCCAGCCGATCGTGGTCCGCAAAACGGACGGAGGCCACCAAATCGTGGCTGGCGAACGACGGTGGCGGGCTGCGCAAAAGGCAGGCCTGCGACGCGTGCCGGTCGTTGTTCGTGAAGTTACGGATGAAAAGCTCCTCGAGTTGGCATTGATAGAGAATATTCAGCGTCAAGAGCTAAACCCGATCGAAGAGGCTCGGGCATTCCGCAAACTTATTGATAATATTGGTCTTACGCAGGAAATGGTGGCGGAGCGTGTGGGTAAAGAGCGGTCGCTGATAGCGACTTCGCTTAGGCTTCTCAAGCTTCCGGATGAGGTGCTGGGCTTTATCGAAGAAGGAAAAATATCCGCCGGGCACGGACGTGTCCTGTTGATGGCCAACGATTCCGCGACGCAACGGCGCGTCGCAAAAACCATTGTTGCGATGTCACTGTCGGTCCGCGAGACCGAGAGGTTGATAAAAAAATCCGGCACATCAGAAAAGCAAACTACTGATACTAAAAGGGTTAGTGGTCAGCGAGATGCCAATTTGATATCCGCGGAATCAAAGCTGCGGCGCAGGCTTGGGACGAACGTAAACATTCTTCCCTCCAAAAGCGGCGTCGGAGGGAAAGTGGAGATTGAATATTATTCCATGGATGATCTTGACCGCGTGTACCAAGCCATAATAGGAGCTAACTGAGGAAAACAGAGGTGTTATTGTTTATCTTCGAATTTCTGGGAACGGCCGAGGTGATTCTAATCGGAATCGTCGCTCTGATATTTCTCGGTCCGCGTAAACTCCCTGAGATTGCCAAGAAGATGGGCAAAATAATGGCCGACTTTCGCAACACTACCAGCGAATTTAAGGAAACCTGGGAGCGCGAGGTGAATTTTGAAGAAGAAGCCAAAGCCCTGAGAAATCTTGACGATGACCCAGTTCCGCGGATTACGCCTTCAACCTCAGGGGCGGAAATCGAAGGTATTTCCGCCCCTGAAGTAAAGCAAATAGACGCTGCCGCCTTTAACGACGCATCCTCGAAACCGGAAAACGGCGCGAAACAAACGGAACTCGACACTGACAATGATCAGACCATTGAGAAAAAGGTCGAAACATCGTTGTCCGATAAGAAGAACTGGCTGTAACGGCCTTTGAATGTGACGCGTATATAGTTGTAAATGAACGAGTTAAAGACAGGAAGAGGTGAAGACCAGCTAGGGTCTCAGATGTCGTTTCTCGATCACCTGGACGAGTTGCGCAAGCGACTCGTAAATTCGGTTGTCATCATCATAATTGCGTTTGTTGTGTGCTTTGCCTTTTCCGACGACATCTTCGCCTTTTTAGAAGTACCGGTTCGCCGTGCGCTGTCCGAAGCACAGCGTCGAGAAGTTCCGGTGACCGGTCTTACGGGTGATGAGAGGGTTCTGCCGCTAAATACACTTAAAGAAGGTGACCGGGGGCGTTTCGTCTTTTCCGAATCGACCAAACTTGGAACGGGCGTGATACAGCCGGGTGGTTCGGTGGATTCGGTGGTCGTTCGGGATTCTAACGGGCAGCTTTCATTGTTTACGGATGAACCGATCTACACTACCACTGCCGTTATACCAAAGGGCGTAAGACTACCGGTAAATTTCGGGGTCGATGTGAATTCCGAGCTTAGCGACGAAAAGCTGATCGTGACGACGGCCCAGGAATCGTTCACGCTTTACGTCACTGTATCCCTGTATGCGGCCATCGCCGTCTCGATACCGCTGCTGCTTATTCAAGTTTGGGGATTTATTTCGCCGGCACTCTACCGACATGAGCGGGCCTACGTAGTCCCGTTTGTTTTGCTTTCGAGCATTTCGTTCGTAGGCGGAGCCGCCTTTGCCTATTACATATTGTTTCCGCCGGCCGTCGGATATCTGCTCGGCTTGGCCGAAGAGTTTCGGCCGCTTCTGCGCGCCACGGACTATTTCGATCTGATAACGCTGATCATGCTCGCTATGGGCCTGATCTTTCAAATGCCCGCTATTACCTATGTTTTAAGCCGCATTGGCATAGTCTCCGCCAACTTCCTGATCAAAAGCTGGAAGCTGGCACTGGTAATAATCTTGATCGTGGCGGCTATAGTTTCACCGACCGGGGATATCCCAAATTTAATGCTTTTTGCGACGCCCATGATGGTGCTTTACCTTGTTTCGATATTTATCGCGTGGATATTCGGTAAGAAGCGGACACCAGACGACATTCAGCCCGCTTAAAGCAACCTCCCAAGG
>CADEEU010000004.1 GCA_902826385.1 uncultured Acidobacteriota bacterium
GGGCAGCGACCGGCCGTCAGAAGTGATGATCGTCATGTTGGAACGCGGGATGTACTCATCAATAATCTTCCTCGCTACCGGATCGATACGATTTGCGCAAAGTATGTTCGTGCCGCATAAGACCGGCTGACCTCCAGGCGGATTTCTGACGTTCGAGCCCAGACCCTCCGTAAAATTGCCGGTTCGTTCAAGGGCTGAAGGTACCCTCGCTCCGGAAAGAAACGTGCTGGTATTCTGCCGAAGCCCGGCGTAAGAGAAGAAGAAGAATGTCTTGTCGCGGAAAATGGGGCCGCCAATCGTGCCTCCGAACTGATTCCTGCGGTACGGAGCTTTGTCGAAGACGGCACCCCACTCGTTCGCGTTGAACGCATCGTTGCGGACGAATTCGTACAGCGAACCGCGGAATTTGTTCGTCCCGGATTTGGTAAGCACGTTCACGATACCGTTAGCGAAGCGGCCGAACTCGGCATTGTAGGCGTTCGTCTGGACTCTGAACTCCTGAATCGCGTCCGGGGCCGGCAGGATGTTGCCGGTGTTGCGTAGGTTCGTCATGTTGGTGCCGCCGTCAAGGTAGTAGTTCACCGAGCCCGTTCCGCCGTCGGTTCCGCCGTTGATCAGAGTTCGCTGCTCAGGGAAGCCGAGACTGAGATTGCTGGTTGTGGCGGACGCGGTTGCCACGCCTGTGTTGTTCGACTGCACGCCGGGCGTGAGGTCCAGAAGCGTGTAAACGTTGCGCTCGACCAGCGGAAGATTCTCGATCTCCCGTGACTGGACGGTCCGACCGAGCTCGGCCGTAGTTGTGTTTACTTCTGGTGCGTCTGTCGTGACCGTTACTTGTTCGTCCACGCTACCGACTTCCAGAGCGATGTCGATGCGGGCGGTGTCGTTGACCTGCAAGACGATGCTGTCGCGGTAGGCACGTTTGAAGCCGCCGGTCGGTGTGACCTCGACGACGTAGTTGCCGACGGGAAGAAACTCCAGACGGTAGCTGCCGTCTTCACCGGACGTCACGGTACGTTTCAGTCCTGTATCGACGTTTCGCGCTGTGACAGAAGCTTTGGGTACCTGAGCACCGCTCGGGTCGGAGATCGTGCCGACGATCGTGGCTGTTGTGATCTGCCCGACAACGGCAAGCGGAATCGCGATTAGAATCGAAAGAAGAACGAATATACGTAATCCCCGTCCTCGGCACAGGGTTCCTGAAAAAGCTCTACTTTGGCTTAAGTGTTTCATTTCTAATAATTCTCCTTTAAGACGCTTCATCTCAGATCTTCAATTTACGGGAACCCTGCGTGTCTACTAACTCATTCCGATCTAATTGGTCATGCCAATTTGAACCTGATCAATCCGTTTCTGGTCTAAGGGCAAACTTGTCGTCAGGCTACCTTCGGCGCCGCAAATGCGGGCGCTGTAACCAGTGCTACTGCGCCGCGAAGACGCGGATACTCCATGGCCGGCACTATTCCTATCGGTACTTCTCCAAGCTGGCTGGTCAGCGTTCGTTCTTTTATGGCTTCACGAACGTGCGGTTCGATAATGTCCCATGCCTCGGTTATTTCGCCGCCGATGTAAACTCGGGATGGATCTACCGCGTTGATTATCGACGCAAGGCCAAGTCCCAGATATCTCGCGGCTGAATGCAGGGCGGTCAGCGCCTTGCTGTCGTTGCCCCGTGCTTTTTCGATCAGATCCTCGATCGTAAAATTTGCAACATCGAACGGTTGCGGCTGACGGTTCGTAACGCTTCGTCCGAAGTACCGTGAGAGCGTAGCGGGATTCGAAATATACGCTTCCCAGCAGCCGTTGGCCCCGCACGAACATCTTGGGCCGTCTATGCTAAGCGGCACGTGGCCGAACTCGCCCGCCGTATTGTGTTTTCCACGAACGATCTCGCCGTTGATTACGACGCCTACTCCGACGCCGTCCGAAACGCTCACGAACACGATATCGTTGAGCGGCGAGCTGCCGGTTTGCGTCGCCCAGATCTGAGAAAGTGCACAGGCTTTTCCGGAATTCTCCAGATGAATATCGACTTCCCCGAACTCCCGCCGAAGCGGTGTAAGCAAATTTACGTCTCTCCATTTAAGGGCCGGAGCGTGCAGCACAACGCCTGACCGGTGGTCAACCATTCCGGGTATAACAAAGCCCATTCCATCGACCACGGAACCCGGAGCGAATGCGTTGAGGGCCTTTCGTACTTGCTGCCCAAGCAGCTCGACGAACTTTTCGGGATCGAGAGCGGTTTGAAAACTGACAACTTCGCCGATCTGTTTACCGATCGAGTCGGTAATCATGATAAAAGTCCGCGATGCCCGAACATCGACTGCAATTGCCCTGCTGTTCTGCGAATTGAGATAGAGAAATGTCGGTCTGCGGCCGCGAATCTTCTGATTACCCTGGGCTCCTTCGCGGACAAGGCCTTCTTCCAGCAACTCGTTTACGAGAAATGTAATGTTTGCCCGATTCGTTTCCATCAGCCGGGCAAGATCGGCCCGCGAAACGGGTTGGTGCGTACGGATCAACGTCAACGCGATCTGGCGATTTATTTCACGCGAAGTGCCGCGTTTTGCAAGTGTAAAATTATGCGGGTTGATCTTTCGCATTATTTGTTAAATAAACTAACAAAAGCTTGAAAGCGAACTCTTTATATGGCGAAATCCGTCACGATAAGAGTTAAAATTGCCGATAACCCCGAATAAATTGAAGGTTTAATGACCTAATTGGTTAGAACTTTTGACATATTACACCGTTTCGATCAAACGTCAAGAGGAAAGTTGATGGAAACCCGGGCCACGATACGGCCAGCTCAGGTTCCGCTGCGGGTGAGGATCGGGTTATTCGGATTTATCTTTCGCAGTTTTTCGAGCGTGGTTTGAAAGCTCTGTGTGTCGCCGCTTTCACGGTATGCAAGAGCCAAATTCTGGAGAGTGATCTCTTTGTCCGGTTCGGCGTCGAGTACGTTTTTGAATTCCTTTATCGCCCTATCGGTATCGCGAGGCGTGCGAAGGTAGTAGGTTAGTCCGAGATCTGTACGAACGTTAGTGTCGTTCGGGGTTTTCTTGAGGGCTTCAAGGTACCATTTTTCGGCGGTTTCGTATTGCTCGGCGTCGAAGTTTGCGTTGCCGAGCTTGATCATCGGCTCGACCTCACCGGGCTTTAGAGTGTTGGCCTTTTCGTAAAATTTTGCGGCGTCGGCGAATCGCTGAATTTGGTAGTAAAGATCGCCTGCCGTCATCTGAGCCTCGAAACTTTCCGGCTGGTTTTTCGCTCGCTCCAGCGCTTCGGTAACCTGCGGCAATGCTCCGCCCTGCTGTGATTGCCCAGTGTTCGCTCCGACCAGCGGATGATCGGGCGGTAGATTCATATTCGCCGGTGCGTCTGTCGGCAAAGTCGATTGTGCCTGAGAACCGGTTCGGTTAATACTGTTGGCAAAGATAAAGCCGATCACAATGCCAACCAGCAGCCCGCAAATGCCAAACAGAATTCTGTCTGTCGCCATAAGAGAAACTATTGCAGAAAACGTTCGTCGACGCCAATGTGACACCGATAACCGTTCTAGGAAGAGGCTCCGTTCCAGATAACCTGCTAAATTTATTTATCGGCCTGGTAGATGGTGTAAAAGGGCAGGATCTTCGTAATCGGATGGCTGCTGTTCGGCATTTTTCTTCCTTCAAATTCCGCAACAGATGCTATTCCAATTACGGCGGAAGTCAGGAATATGGCTTCAGCTTCCCGAACGGAGTCAATATCGGTTTCAACTTCCATACAATCCTGACTTTTTAGAATGTACTCGCGCGTCGTTCCGGCGAGGCAGCCGGTTTTCAGGCTCGGCGTGAAGAGTTTTTCATCCTTTAACCAAAACACGTTAGCCATACAAGTCGACACAATCTCGTCGCGTTCGTTCAACCGCACCGCTTCGACAAACCCGTCCGCCCTGGCAGCGTCCAGTGCCAAAAGCGGCTCGAGATAATTGCACGATTTAACGCCCGCCAGCGGCGAAGTGGTATTTACGCGAATTGAGGAAACAGTCAATTTGAGTGATGTCCGGGCCTGACGCGGGTCACCGGTAATGATAGATAAGCTAACCTTTGCCTGGACGTTACCTTCATCCAACCAAACGGCTGAGCGTGTCTCGTCAAAGAAAGTAATTCTCGCGCGTCCTGAGCTAACCCGGTTCTTTTCGATGGTTTCGGAGAGGGCGTTGAGGACGATCTCCTCACGGTATTTCGACAGATCTATACGCAGTCGGGCAGCATTTTCCTTTAGTCTTTTCCAGTGGGCCGAAAAGAGAACCGGTTTCGAATCGTGGACAGCGAGCGTCGTAAAAACGCCCTTGCCGTAGAGCCTCGCGGACGAAACGGCCTCCGGCTCGGTGCGGACCAGCGAATCATCGTGCCATAGGAATTCGTGCATCTATATTTCCAGCCGCAGCTCTTCGCTGTCTTTTGCTTCGATGCGGCCCTTGCGGTCGCGGCAGAATTCGGTCACGAGCTTAGTGACCAGCTCGCTTTTCTCTTCGGCCGGAACGTGCCCGCAGTTCTTCAAAATGACGAAGCGTGAATGCAGCATAGAATCGTGTAGTTTGTAGCCGTTGTGGATACCGATGACGGAGTCATCCTCGCCCCAGATGATCAGTGTCGGATGATTAATGAGATTCGCGTCCTGTTCAATGCGGTTGGCCCGCCAATTTCGCGAGGTGGCCAGAACAGAATGATGCCCGTCGGCAGCGCTCAAGGGGCGAAGCACGTTCGAAACGCGCTCGGCGGTAATCATGCCGTGGTTAGCCTTTGCAAGCGTGCCCCGCATTCGGTAACGCATCATCATTCGCGAATCGACCAGAAACGGCGTAATTACCTCGCCGACGCCCGGAATCGACGCAAGCCGCAGGATCGGGTGGTTCAATACTTCATCATTTATTACCGCGTCGATCAGCACAAGCTTTTCGACGAACTCAGGATAATCAAGGCAGATCGTCATCGCGACCGCCCCGCCGTAAGAGCTGCCGACCAGCGTCGCGCGGCCTATACCGAGTCGGTTCATAAACCGCGATATGATGCGGGCCTGCGATTGGATCGAATAATCGAACCAGCGCGGTTTCTCGGAATAGCCGAAGCCGATCAGATCGACCGCGACCACATGAAAACCTGCGTCGGCCAGCATCGGGGCAACCTTGTGCCAGACGAACAGCGAAGCCGTGTAGCCGTGGATCAAAACCAGCGTAGGATTCGTTCGCTCGCCGAACTCCTGATAGTGCAGCCGTGCTCCTTCGACATTGATAAAGTGCGAGTGGTCCGAGTGCGGTACCAGTTGACAAACGTCGTCCCAATCCACCGTACGGGCACGCGTCAGCATCTTGACGCCAACCCCGACCGCCAGGCCGCCCGCGAACGCAATTGCTAAATTCTTTTTCTTCATACCGATGAAGCCCCTCTATCGTCAACTAAGACGTGAAGTCAGGTTAATTTTAGCCTAAAACGATCTTTGGCTGAACAGAATTCTCCTCGGCGTCAAATCGACCGACCGCAATCAGTTCGCCTTTTAAATCAACTATGCGAACCGTGTCGCCGCTGGAAAGGTTATGCTCGGAAATACGCGATGACAGGCCGCTTCTAGTTTTTGCGACACGGTCGTCGTTCAGCATGATCTCCGGCAGGTGCGAAATGGCCTCGTTCATTGATGTCAGCACCGATGGTTGGTCGTCAAGCGATTGGAATTCGTCCAGAGTAATCGCGTCTGCGGTTCCAAACCTTCCCGCCCGCGTCCTCCGCAGCTCGGCCAGATGGGCACCGACGCCGACGGCGCGGCCGATGTCCTCTGCCAGAGTACGGATGTACGTGCCGGCGGAACACGTCACCGTCAGTCCCATGTCCCATGTCCCGTCCCGCCTACCGCGTACCGATTGTCCCAAATCCGGGCTGATCGGGACGGCCTGAAGGTTGTAAATTTTTATGCTTACAGGTTTTCGCTCGATATCGACGCCTTTGCGTGCCAGTTCATAAAGCTTCCTTCCATCTACCTTCTTGGCCGAAAACATGGGTGGAACCTGTTCAATTTCGCCTAAAAAGTTTTCAAAAACCACGTCCCACTTCATTTTTTCAAGCTTTTCCGACAAATTTGCGGCGGGTATTTCAATATCCTCGGTCGGATTTCCGGTCCGATCACCGGTATCGGTTTCGAACCCGAATCTCACTACAGCCTCATATTCCTTCTCGTCCTTGTCCAAAAACTGTGCAAGCCGTGTCGCGTTGCCGACAAGAATGACCATAACGCCGGTCGCGAACGGGTCGAGCGTTCCGGTATGGCCGACGCGTTTTGTCTTTAAAGCACGGCGAACGCGCGCCACCACATCATGCGAAGTGATGCCTGCTGGTTTATCTATTACAATGATGCCGTGCATTCAAGGCTATCTTACTAAATGTGGCGAAAAAGGCTTGAGCTGAATAAAGACCGCGAACGCTTTGTCGCGGACGCAAACAAGTCCCGCGAGCGTACGATGAACCGCGCCGTCAAGCTGCTGGCCGCAAAACCGCGGCCGGTCGAAGAGCTGCGCGAACGGTTGCTGGAAAAGCTGTGGACGGACGAGACGATAGTCGATGGCGTTATCGAAAAGCTTAAAGAATACGATTACCTTGACGATGAAAAATTCGCCGGTGACCTGGCGCTTTCAAAACTCCGGCAAAAACCGCAGGGACAGCGGCGGCTGAAACAAGCTCTGTCGCAAAAGAAGTTGAGCCGCGAGAACGTCGATCAAGCGATCAAACAAGCCTTCGAAAAAATGCCCGAGAGCGAGTTGATCGATACCGCCATCGAAAAACGGCTTCGCCTAAAAGGCAAACCGGAAACGCGCGTGGACACCAAAAAATTTTACGACCATCTACTTCGTCTGGGATTCGACTACGGCCTGATCAGATCGAAGCTGGCAGACCTTGGGAGAATCACTACGGAAGATCAGTGAGCATAAATTACGACAACAAAAAATTCAGATCGGTCCAGAATTCCGAAAGCGGCGAGGTCGGGGCCGAAACCGTTTTTCTCTATCATCAGAATCGGGATCTGGTCTGGGCGGAGTATCAGGGCGGTTCGATCGTTCGCGGACAGTTGATTGCAACGGCCGACGAAAACGGCGTGCTCGATATGCGATATCAACACATCAACGCCGATTATAAACTGATGACCGGAACATGCGTTTCAACGCCGGAAATCTTGCCGGACGGCCGTATCAGGCTGCGTGAAAAATGGCAATGGACAAGCGGCGATCTTTCTGCCGGAGAATCCGTGATCGAAGAAATCACTGATCGGCCATCGCGGCCTTGAGCTTTTCGGAAAGGTCGGTCATTCCTTCTTCGGCCGCGCGGAATTCGGAATCGGAGGACGCGAGCAACCTCTTGCCCTCGATAACCCTGACGGCCTTTGCACCAGTGTAGTAAACGCGCGTCTCCATCACTTTAACGACCTTGGGCGGCGGATTCGCCGCGACATGCGTGTTATATTTTTCAAGCCTCTGGAAGGCGAATATCAATTCTTCGCCCGCGTAATAAAGCTCGGCAGTGGCGCGAAATGTTTCTCCGTACATTTTCGCGGCAATCTTCTTCAGGCCCCGGCCCGATGTGAAGTAAGTCGCCTGAGCTCCTTCAAGCGAAACGCCCTCGACATCTCTTGTTGCTTTGGTGTACTTCGGCGCACCCTTGTTTATCAAATTTACCTCGGTGCGGATCGAGGCGATTCGTTTTTCCGCTTGCGCAAAGGTGACGGTCGACAGGGCGGCAAATATAGCAAATAACAGCGTTGCTCTTTTCATGGCTGGTCAATTAGGTTCGACGGATATCCTGTAGACCATCTTATCATTTGTGCCGTTCAATAGGGTCTGTCCGTTTGTTTGATCGGTCGCCGTTTCTATTCGCAGATTTCGGTTTCTTTCCAGAAAATGTCTTAACCTTTGCGTATCTTCGGCCGAGATTACGCGGTTCCCAGCGTTTGTCTTGATCGATTCAAGACCGGAAACTTTGATGCCTGTCCAGACGATCCAGATCGCTTTGACAGGCGTCAAATCGCTCCGGTCGGTGAGATTGATCCTGACCTGCTTACCGGCTTCGATAGATGCCGGCTGAGCACCCGATGGATGAACCATTCGGAATTCGGTACCAGCGTTTTGGGCCGCAATTTCTCTGAACACATAGAGATCGCCCGCGCCGTCGGAAAACAAGGTCAGATGGTTGAATGCAGAGTCTGCTGCAAATCTTATCTGACGCTTCTGAACGTTTTCCGAGGCTTTTGCCGTGAGGTGCGGCAATGTGGTGTCGTTCTTACTATCTTTGCTGTCGGCAAGCAGAGTTTGACCTATCGGAATCGACAATGCCCACGCCAGCAGCAGGACAATCAGTGACCATGTTATCCACCGGTCGGAAACTACCGGAGGTGTTTTTGAGGGAATCCGATTCAAAGTGTTTATCGATCCTGCAATTTCGTTTTTATCCGAATCTTCCGACAGCCGAACGAATTTTTCCCTGTTTTGCTCGGGCATTACCGTAGCTTTAATGCTCGGCAAAACATAGCTGAGCGGTCGCAGCGATGAAGAAAGCCGCGAACCGAAATCTTCAATATCGTGCGGCCGTCCGGCGGCCTCGAACTGCAGGCCGTAAAGGATAAGCCGTTCAGTTTCCCGGCCGAGATCGGTCCTGAAATTCGAGGGCGGCTCAACCGCAGCGGCGGCAATGGCCTCGAGTAATTCTTCCCGATCCGAAAATTCAAATGGCGCGTTTCCGGTCAACAGACGGTAAGCCAGAGCAGAAAGCGAATAAACGTCCGAAGCGGGTGATCTTTGGCCAAGCCTGACTAAACGCTCTGGGGCTGCATATTGATATCGGCTGGCGTCGGCGTGATCGTCGGCAAGCAGTTCCCGTCCGAGATCTATCGGCCAGGCGGTGCCGAAGTTGATAAGCCTGAGGTTTGTAAATCCTTGCCGTGCCGGAATAATCACATTTGAAGGATTAATATCGCAGTGAAGAACGTTTCGCGAATGTGCTGCGGCAAGAACCTCGGACAATCGATCGACAATTTCCGCAACTTGTTCCAGGCTCAATCTTTTTCCAGCGGCAAGCCTGTCTGCCAGCGTTTGGCCCTCGACAAAATCACTTACGGAATAGAGGCGTCCATCGGGTAATTCGCCGGCCTCAATTATCGGCTCGATATTGGGATGTTCAAGGCGGATAACGACACTGCACAGATGCTGGTAAGACGGAGAGTCGTCTTCGGCAAGATCGGTTTTGGGCAAATCGCAGGATTTAAATATGACCGGACGGCAGAAATGCTTAAGGTCTTTTGCGACGAAGGAACGAAAGAAGCCGGCAAAAGCCGGATCACCGATCTCTTGTTCGATCAAAAAGCGCTCGTACAACACGCGGCCGACGGCCGATTCGGTTGTGTGGAAGGCATTTTCGTCCAGCCCGGATCGTAAGGTACGGGCGCTTTCGGAATGCATTCTTCAGTAAATATCGCGATTAGGGTGAATTTTCCGAGCAAATGACGGGCCTTGAGCGAATTTTCAGGCGCGTCGATTTGTCCGAAAACGCCTTAAGTATCTTGCGAAACTGCGTTTTTGGCAATCGTCCTCCTTAGAAAATGAGGAAATTTTAGTTTCGCGGGGAATCTACTCGACTTTGAATTGAAAGGTCGTGTTTGCGTATCGGCCGTCGTCGGTATCGATCTTTATCTCGTAATTTCCAACTGGAAGAGCTTGTTTCGGAGCGATGAACCTGAGCTCGGAACCGAATTGATTCTGAAAGACGCGGGCCGTCCGGACATTAAAAGAACTTTTGCCACGGCCCAGAATCGACACGGAAAGCTCACTCCCTTCGGCTTCCTTTTGCGGCAAGGCCAGACGAAACAAAACGTCGTCGGACATCTTCGATACTTGATACACCGCCGCTCCGGTAGTGTTGCGGAAACTGCCGGACACGAGATTTACCGCGAAAAGCGAGGAGGTGGTTGCCGGATCGGCCAACTTTTGGCGGTTTAGCAAGGCATATTCCAGCTCAAGGGGCGTACGGACATCGCGAAAATAGGCTAACCAGACGATGCTCGAGATAACGGCCAAAAGCACCGCTACCGCAGCCCCGGCGAAAAGAGGGCGCGTAAATAGATTGAACCAGCCCTGTTTTGCCGAAGCCATTTCTTCGTACGGTTTTTGCGCGGGAGACGACGACTTCCGGGCGGCCGTTCGGAGCATTTTTATTTCGCGAAGAAGCTCATGGCGGCGGGCCGAGATAAAATTCTGATGAAAAAGCGTTCTTTCCTGCGGCGAAAGCTGTTCATCGAGGTAATCTTCGAGCAACTCGTTCTCGGCGTTCTCCAATCGATAGGCAAAATCTTCATCCGCGAAAAGCTGCAGGCTGATCTCTTCCTCGTCCGCCTCGGACGCCGAGCCCAACAAATAGCTTCTGAGTTTTTCTTCGTCTAATCGCATACTCGGCGCACACACCCTAAAGATATTGACTTATTCGGACAAAACCTTACATTCGGGATTGCTTACATTCGGCAACGCACTTTCGCAATTTTGCCTTTACGCGGGAGATCTTTGTGTAAAATGCTGAAGACGTTAGATTTAATCGATCGAACATTTCCTGGCGTACGGCCGATTTACTTTTGCCGGAAATGCTGTGATATTCAAGCACCAGTTTCTTGTCCGCCGGATCGAGTTGGTTAAGGCAAGTGTTAAGGCAATCAAGATCGGGGCCATCTGTTTGCGGCTCTGGCAGCTCGGCCTGAATGAACGGCTCGTTCTCTTCCAGGGGCTGTTCGCGGACAGCTTTTCGTCGGTCTTCTTTTACAATGTGGGCCGCAAACCCGTAAAAAAATCTGTCGGGCCTAAGACTGATCTGCGGATCGAAGGTGTCGACCTTTGCAGCAACGCGGTCGAAAGTTTCATCGACCAGCCTCGGCGGATCGGAACAGCCTTTAAAGATAAAGTAGCGCAACAGGCCCTCCCGTAGCTGCTCGTATTTCAGCCCGGCTTCGTTTCTGTCGCCGGAGAGCAGGCCGAGAAGGGCATCAAACTCAGTTTGCCCAAGGTCGGAAACGTTTTTCATTTAGGGATGTTGCTAAGAACGCCGTGCCAATTGAATAACACAAAGCGCCTTTTTGGACAAGCTTTTTGTGCCGTTCCCAGTGCGATTTAGTTCCGGCAGGAATCGGCCCGGCAGGCAAGGTGTTTGACCCATTCCGGCTTTTTCCGCACAATCATCTTTTACAGGAGAATCTTCACAGACAATGACCGGAGATCAAGTTAGAAGCACGTTTTTGGGATACTTCGAGCGAAACGGACACAAAATCGTACATTCGTCGCCGCTTTTGCCGGCTAACGATCCGACGCTGTTGTTCACGAACGCCGGGATGAACCAGTTCAAGGACCTCTTTCTCGGAATCGAAAAACGCGATTACACGCGGGCCGCTTCGTCGCAAAAGTGCATCCGCGCCGGCGGAAAGCACAACGACCTGGATGAAGTGGGAAAAACCGCACGGCATCATACTTTTTTTGAAATGCTCGGGAATTTCTCGTTCGGCGATTATTTCAAAGAGGACGCGATCAAATATGCCTGGGACCTGCTGGTGAACGAATTTAAGCTCGATCCCGAACGGTTGTGGTTTTCTGTCTTTGAAGGCGACGAAGAGGTCGGCCCCGATGACGAAGCACGCGAGCTTTGGATTAAGGTCGGTGCCCGGCCCGAGCGTGTTCTCGGGTTTGGTCGTAAGGACAATTTTTGGCAAATGGGCGACACCGGGCCGTGCGGGCCGTGCTCGGAAATCCACTACTACATGGGCGACGATCCATCCGATCCGGAAAAAAATTCGCCTCACTGGGTAAACGGACCGGGCGACACGAAAATGGAAATCTGGAATCTGGTGTTCATGAAGTACAACCGAACGCAGGAGCCGGACGGAACATTCAAACTGACGCCGCTGCCCGCCCCATCCGTCGATACCGGCATGGGCCTCGAACGCATGACCGCCGTGATGCAGCACGTGAAGACGAATTATGATACGGACCTGATCAAGCCGATAGTTGAGTTTGCGGCTTCCCTGGGAACGCAGGCGTCCCCGCCTGCAACGCCGGTTCCTCCGGCGTAAAAATTATGGCGGGTACGACTACAGTCTTTCTTATCGAACATCAGCCAATTACGCGGCTTGGCGTTCGTGCAGTACTCGACCGTGAATCGGACATCGATCTTGTTGATGATGCCGCTAACGCCGCCCATGGATTTGCAAAGTTCCGCGAGCTAAAGCCCGATGTCACCATCTTGGGCCTTCGCTTCCCCGACTCGTGCTCGATCGACGATCTCGACAATTATTTCAAGGAAGATCCAAAGGCAAAGATCATCGTCCTGGCAGACCACGCGGGCGACGCGGAAATAAGCAAAGCGCTGAAGAAGGGAGCAGTCGGATACATCTGTAAAGACGTTTCGCCGGAAGAGCTGTTGAAGGCGATCAGGGCTGTTGCCGCGGGGCGGAAATACATTCCGGACGACATTGCACAGATTCTGAGCGAACATATTGGAAACGAAGAGTTAACGCCGACTGAGACAACTGTGCTGCGGATGATCGTCGGCGGAATGTCCAATAAAGAGATCGCATTCGCGTTGGACATTTCCGAGAACACCGTTAAATCGCACGTGCAGAATGTCTTCGGCAAGATAGGCGTGTCCGACCGCACATCGGCCGCAACGACCGCTATCAAGAGAGGATTGGTAAGAGTAGACCTATGATTTTTACGGAAGAAATTCAAAATTATGCTGAAAAGCAGACGTCTGAAGAAAGCGAGGTTCTGAGAGAATTGCGCGAGCATTGTTACGCGCATTTCGAGGACAAGGCGATGCTGTCCGGATTTGTCCAGGGCCGCATTTTATCGATGTTTTCTAAGATGATTCGGCCGAAAATAGTGCTTGAGATCGGCACGTATCTCGGCTATTCCGCCCTCTGTTTTGCCGAAGGTTTAGCCGACGGCGGCAGGGTAATTACATTGGATATACAGGAAGACACGAACAAGGTCGCGAAATCGTTCGTCGAAAAATCGGAGTATGCCGACAAGATCGAATTTCACCTCGGATTTGCAACCGAGATTATCCCGACACTTAACGAAACGTTCGACCTCGTTTTCATCGACGCCGATAAGCCTAATTACTCAAACTATTACAACCTCGTTTTCGACAAGGTTGCCAGAGGCGGCTTTATCATTGCCGACAACGTTCTGTGGAGCGGAAAGGTTCTTGATGACGAAAGGGACGAAAACACGCAGGCCCTGCATAATTTCAATCAGATGGTCGCCGCCGATAAAAGAGTTTCGAACGTTCTGCTGCCGATTCGGGATGGATTGATGGTGGTCTGCAAGGAAGGCTAAAATCTAATCGCCGGCGCTAAACATTTCAAAATTTTCAGTTTAAAGCGAAACACCCGCGGTTGGCGGACCAGCGGGTGTTTCACGTCCGTCTACTCTTGGAGGAGCGTTTGACGTACGACGTTAATTTGATAGTCAAGGCTTTGTCGCCGAACTTCCCGAACCGGAACTTGATCCGGGGCCCGATGCCTTCTTCACAATTAAATTTTGGCCGCCGCCGCTCGACGTCGTAAACGTATAAGAAACGGCCGGCTCCGAGAGGACCTTGTAACCGCTCGGCAGCTCAAAAAGCGACGGATCGGGCTCGCTTCGGGTTATGTTGGTCAACCGATACGTCTGCTCACCAAACCGCGGATCGTATTGCTTTGACATAACAACAACCTGAAGCTCTTTCGAGTACCACCTTTCGTATACGATCTCGATCGGCCTTTCGTTTCCGATTTCTCCGGCCGGGATTGTCGTTACCGTTCGCACTCCTTCACCCTCGACGCCTTCGATCGGCTGTGTGCCGAGCTGCTCAGTACGCGTTTCGTGCTTTGATCCGGCACCGGTCGAGAAAAAATAGCCGTTCTGGCCAGTAATAACTGTGCCGCTGTACGCCCTCGCCGTATCCGCCATTGCCTTGGCCGCCTGTGCGTACGCTTCAGCATCTTTGGACGTAACCGCCGCTGTCGGGGTTGCCGCTTTTAATTCGGCGCGCATCTTGTCAATAGCTATCGCGGCCTGAGCGGCCGGTGCTACAGCAACAGTCCCGGTAACCCTGCCGCCGCCCGTGCTCAAAGTACCTATGCGTGCCGTCTTTAGGTGCGAGTCCAGAAGGTACCGATGTCCCAGCACCGGATCGAGTATCGTAATTCCAGGCCCGATCGAGTAGAAACCGCCCAGCGAGCCGCCTGAGCCGCCCGATATCTCACGCCGAAACCGTCCATCGCTGTTCCGGTAGAGTTTATTGGTCGAGCTGCGGACGATGCGGTTGCCGTCCGCAAGAAGCTGGATGCTTTCGTTTACCGCATCGGCCGAAAATGGCGAGCCCTTTACGATCTTTTCCGTAATTGTCGAGGCTTCGGCAAATACCCGGCCGCTCGACGCTTGTTGACCGTAGGCGTTGGCTCCGAGTAAAACAAATAGTGCTAAACACGCTAGTATCTTCATAACGACTCCAAAAATTCTATTCGACCAGCCTGATGCCGCGCGGAATGCCGTCGGCCCCGACTAACAGATCGGCCTTTACTGCCTTTGTACCGTTTTCGAGCGGGAGGTCGACGCCTAACGCGAACAGTGCCGCACGCGGCATTTCAACCCTTACCACGCGACCGTCGATCACGGCATCTTCGGCACCGGTCGAAAGGCCAATGGGCAAAAATGCTGCTTCCGGCGGTTTCGGCTTAATCTTCTGAGGGCGGACTTTAGGTTCCGCTGCAGGCTTTTCAGTACGCTTTGTGAAAACTGCAGGAACGATGGTTGGGCGTTCTGTGGCGGTTGGGACCTTTGCGAGATCGGGCACGAAAGGCCGCGCGTCCGACTCAACCGTCAAAGTCACGGGCAATACACGCGGCTGCGATGCCGACTCGCTGCCTGGGAATTTCAAATATCCCAGCGTCAGCAAAACAAGCAAACCGCAAAAAGCGGTGATCGGCTTCCATGAAATGCGAACGGTCGTTCCGCGTTCCTCAAGTTCGCCAGCGGCGATTTGCGCAAGCACTCGATCAAACAACCGAGGATCGGAAACGATCTTTTCGATCTCGCCCGTGCCCGCCGTTCCGGACCGCAAAATCGTGCGTCCGAGAGCGTCGAGATGCCTGTTTGTTATCTTCTTTCCTTTCATCTTCGCCGTAATTATGGACGCCGCTTACGCGGCCTCGGTTACATGTATCTCTTCAGCACCCGCCGCAGACTGTGCCTCGCACGCCATGCCCGAACCTTTGTTTTCGATATCGACCAGCCTAGCTGGTTCGCCGCTTCGGCCATACTCATTTCTTCCGAATAAAGCATCTTAAGCAAGGCACGGTCGTCGGCCGCGACGTGCGAAAGCAGCTTTTCGGCCAGATCACGATCGATAAGGCACTCCTCGCTCGATCTGTGAACGGCCGTATCAAGCTGCATCGTCTCAAAGCCGCCAAAGTCGTCGGCCAGGTCTTCGGGCTTTCTTTTTTGTTTTCGAAGCACGTCGAAACAAGAGTTGACCGTGATCTTGGCTATCCAACCGACAAACGACAGGTCGTGTTCGCCGCGAAACCGCTTTAGTTCGGTGAAGATTTTTGCAAACGCAATTTGTACGACCTCTTCGATCTGCTCGGGACGGCGAAAATAACGCACAGCGATGGTCGCGACCAGCCTTTTATGACGATCGAACAGGCTTTCGAAAGCGGTCTCATCACCCGCCAGGACCAACCCGACCAACTGTGCATCAGTACGCTCGGCGCGGACCGCAGTGTCAACACACTCGTCCTCAACCTTTCGGATTAGCGTCTCGTTTTGCAATGCAGTTTGAAAAGTACTCATCTGGCCCAGGTGGATCGACAATCGGCCGCTGAAAAGACAAGACGCCGCGACCGGCAAAACGGTTACAGGATCTGGCAAATTTCTCTTGAGATTACTACGCGGGAAACGACTTTAAGTTTGAAAACCCAGAGGAATTTGAAAGCGCGTCTGAAGGTGATGAAGGTTTGGTTTCTCCGGCTCCGTTAGGAGTCTACTGTTTGTAGAAAACGTCAAAACGAGATTGAGCTCTGCTAGGAGCTTCTATATGTAGTTGGCTCCTAGAGGACCGGCAAAGAAGTCATCGTGGTCAAATGTCCGCGTTACTCCTCATCCGGCGGTCGCATTCTCAACAGCGTGCTGAATTTGGCCGCCTGAATCGGGCGAACACGTTCTGAATACTGCGGCGGAAACTCGGCGAGGCCGGTAAATCTCGTACGCCTGACCACCTCGGTCACGTTATCGAGCGCCAGCACCAGAACGCCTTTTTCCATGCGCGGATCGTTAAATACGACGGGATCGCCGACATCGATGCGGTAAAAAGTGCAAAACGATTTAGCCCTTATAAGATAGTTTTGCGATGAGCTCTGTCGTTTTAGCTCGTAGGAATGCTCAACGTCGGCCTCGCTCGCTTTCAGGCCGATCAGGCGGCGAGTGCGATCGAACAAAAGCACGACGGCCTGAGGATCGCCCAGCTCGGTGACGGCTTTTTGATTAAGCAGAAACTGTCCGCGGGCGTTGAGGGAGATACGCATCATCTCAGCCCGGTAATTCGATTTTTGGGTGAACTCTTCCCACTTGGGATTCATCGGATTTTCGGCTGCCTTGTTTTGAGATAGCTGATGATAAGCCTGAAACTGTCATTTTGTAAACCTTCCGCCTTGATCGTCGCAGCCGCCCGTGCGAGAGAGTGGCGATTTTACGGAAAGACGCAAAGAAAATCCAAAGAAGGCGTAAGTTTGGGAAAGTCGGCGCTTTATCGGCGGCCATCGGTCAGGACGAGCTTTCGGCGCGACTCTACGACCAGTCCTGGCCGTTTGGAGGTAACGACGATATCGCGCTCGGTTCCGGTTTCTTCAACCGGAACTTTCGGCGTGTAGGTGACCACGTACGAAGAATCTATCATCCGTGCGACAAGAGCGGTTTTTTCGACCATCTCGTCTTTATCGACCGGGATTACCATTTCGCCGTTTGTGTTTTCGGCAAGCTCGGTCAACAGTTCTTCGCTTGCCTCAAGATCGTCGCGGCGGGCACGCATTGTCCTGAGCAGTTTGCGGTCAAGATTGATGGTCGGCCCGATCTTCGGTGCCTGGGCCACGTCGCGGACGCCATTTGGCAGTCCGGCTGCGACCTCATCCGGCAACGCTTTCGGCGGTCGCGAATTGGTGATCATTTTGGTCCGCGGCTCGATGTCGTTTGCCTCCATCCGCGTGTAGCTCAGCACATGAACAGTTATGTCGGTCGAAAGCAGCGACCGCAGTGCCCGAAGCTTAGTCCCGGTGTCGGTAAAGCTGTCGGTGCCGTCGGTTATCAGTACGAGGTGTTTGTTGTCAAACGGAGCCTTCGACATGAAGTCTTTCGCCAATACGAGAGATTTTACAAAGGCAGACCGTCGGCCGAATTTCGTTTTGCCGACGGCGGCCAGTGCGAGTGCTTTATCAGACGTCCATTCCGCGACGATCTCGGCCTTATCGCTGTATTGAATGATGGCGACGGAATCCTGAGCCTTTAGGGCATTTATCAGGCCCACGGCTACTTTTCGAGTTTGCTCCAGGCTTTTCACCCAACGCAGCTCGCCGCCGGTGTCCATAACTATCAGCACGTTTGCGGGCATTCGGCGGACACTGCTCGGCTGATGCAGAACGTTGTTTTCGGTTATTACGAGATCTTTTTCGCCGACATCCGAAACGAACTTACCTTCCTCGTCAAACGCGAGCACGTTTAGCTTTATCTCTTCGGTTGCGACTCGTATCGGGGTTTCGCTCGGCGGTGGAGTCGGCTGTACACGCCCGCTTTGCCCCGCCGCATTCAGGCAAAGGACACCGACAAAAACGGACAGGATCGTAAGCTTTGTAAACAACCCAGGCATAAAAGTTAGGATGACGAAATCAAAGCTCCGGATGCTTTTCTACAAACTGCAGCAAATTCGGCACGTAATCGCGGAATAGGGGACAGGCTATACCGTGTTTTTGCAAAAGGTTATCCGCAACGTAGGTCTCATACTCCTGCTCCAGAAAAAAATAGGGAACACCCGAATGAGGCAGGCCGGTCAGGCGCGGAGTGACGGAAAGCATCAAGCAGCGTTCGACTATGGACGCGGGCGGACCGAACACCGACCGCTTTCCCGAAAGCTGCTCAGCTATCAGATCGAAAATTTCTTCTGTCGAGATCGGTTTAGGGTCGGCCAGAGCTAGTGTCCTGCCGATCGCTTCATCGTCAAAAGCCAAAGCCGCAATGCCGTCCACAACAAAATCGACCGGAACAAGGTTGAGCCTAACCTCTTTGTTGCCGACGTTTACGAATCTGAGCAGGCCCGGCGCTTTTCGCAGATACTGAATTAGGTGGTAGATGCCGTCGTATTTGGTAGTCTCGCCGGTTTGCGAATCGCCGACGACTACCGAAGGACGAAAGATCGTGACGGGAAGCGAAGCTTTTAGCTTTTCAACTTCGCATTCGGCAAGGTATTTCGACTCTTCGTAAAAATTGCGAAATCCAGCGTCGTGTTCAAGTTCATCTTCGCGGATCAGGCCGGTTCGTTTGCCTGCGACGTAGCAGGTTGAAACGTAGTTGTAGTGTTTTAGTCCCGCGATAGATTCCGCAAATGAATTGACGTTTTTCGTACCTTCGAAATTGACCTTTAGCGCCGCTTCTCTCGCAACGGCAAGATCATAAAAAGCCGCGAGATGAAAAACGTCGGTCGCGGTTTCGCGGACCAACCTCGCATCTTCTGCGGACATTCCGAGATCGGTCAGCGTTATATCGCCTTCTATCAGGCCGAAGTTTTCGATCGGCACCTTTGTTCGGTCGGCGATCGCCTCTATCTCGAAAATCGATTTTTCGATGAACTGCTGCTGAACAAGCAAGAATATCTGTCGATCCGGCAAGGCCAGACGTTCGGCCAGCCGCTCGGCAATGAAACCCGGAAAGCCGGTGATGAAGATCGTGCGAGTAAAATCCACGTTGGTCTTTTGGCCACTAATGCACGAATTAGACCTCTTGATCATTCGTGCATTCGCGGCAAATGTTCTCCCGTCTCGAAGATTTACACATGTGGAAAACTTATGCTAAAGTCGCGCTATCCAAGCGTTTAGAAAGCAGTAAACTCCAAATGCAGGAACAAGATGCAGCGTTAGTTACTCGTCCCGCGAGGAGCGAACTCAAAGAAGCCCGGTGGGCCGTCATTTCTTTCGACCGGCTGGAGGCCGCGCGGCTTACGTACGCGGAGGCCGAGCAAAAACTGGCCGAGCTTGAAAACCGCAAGGTAGCCGGTCTCTGCTTGGTTACCGACGAAGTCGCTGCACGTCTCACCGCTTAGAATTCCAGGATCACTTTTCCAAAGCTCACGTTGGAATCAAGATATTCATGGGCCGCCGCGACCTCCGCAACAGGGAAAATTTTGTCCACGTTCGGGACGATCTTTCCATCAGCGATCAGAGGCACGACTTCCTGCGAAAATTTTCGCGTCGCTTCGGCTTTTTCTTCAAGGCTTCTCCCGCGAAGCGTGGTCCCGATTATTTTCAGCCGTTTTGTCAAAGCCTGCCCGAGGTCGAATTCGGCTTTTCGGCCCGATGTTAAACCGACCAGGACCAATCGCCCTTTGGGCAAAAGACATTCAAGATTCTCGGCAAAATACGCAGCTCCAACAAGATCTAGCACGACATCTACACCGCCGTTCTTCGATCTCAAGATTGCTGTAAACTCTGCGCTCTCACCGGTAAGAATAGCTTCATCAAGACCGAACCGCTTTGCCCTTTCAAGTTTATCGGCTGTTCGCGAAGTGCCGATCGTTTTTGCTCCGAATGCCGCAGCAAGCTGAACAGCCGCAAGACCAACGCCCGAACCGACCGCATGGACCAGCAATGTTTCACCCTTTTGCAGACTGCCTTGCGTAAAAATCGCATCGTGGGCGGTGATGAATGCTTCGGGAATGGCAGCGGCTTCGAAATAGGAAAGATTCGCAGGAATCTCTGCGAGAAGGCTAGAATCTATTAGAATTCTTTCTGCTTGAGCTTCGCCCGCGGTTATCCCGAAAACACGATCGCCGACTTTCCAGCCTGCGACATCTTCACCCAACTGCTCTATCTCACCCGCAAACTCGAGACCCGGAATTTGCGGCGAATAACCGGCCGGCGGCGGATAAAGACCTCGGCGTTGAAGAAGATCGGCCCGGTTGAGCCCGGCAGCCTTTACGCGAATCAACACGCCTTTCCCGTTCGCATTCGGCAGATCGGGAACGTCTCGAACTTCCAGATTCTCCGGTCCGCCGAATGATTTAATGTAGACCGCTTTCATTGATATCAACGATCACCGTTTTTCGGCTATCAGTTATGTCGGAAGAATGGCTAGCAAAAACTTACTTCCTGAGCCTGGCTTCAACATTGTTTGCTTTCAACGAATTTCCCGTCGCACGCTGCAGGTCGGCGATTGCTTTATTCAATTCCGTCTGTGCCCGAAGCTCGTTCGAGCGGGCTGTCGTCAACGCGGTCTGGCGTTCGAGCACTTTGTAGATGTCGGACTGGCCGTTGTCCAGCTTTCGCTGCTCGGACTCGTACTGCTTGACCGAATTTTCACGAGAGATAGCCGCCGCTCTCAAACGCGCTTCCGCTGTTCGCAAGGCCTGAAGTGCGTTTCTGACATCGACCTGAATGTTCTGCTCAAGCTGCTCACGCTGCGTATCGAGCCGTTCGCCTTCGACCAACGAGCGTCCGTACTGCGCCCGCGAGGTTTTGTCTCCGAACAGTGGAAGGTTGAACTGAACTCCCACCCTGAACGTCGGATAACGGTTAGCGAAAAGATTTCCCAACGAGCTGCCGTAACCGCCGTTCAGGTAATCCGGCAGCGGCGGATTCTGAAACACGGGAACGGGACTGACGGGCGTTAACTGTGGATTGGTTTGGGCCAGGATGTTGTTGTTCGCGATCACCAGATTCAGCGCCGCGGTCGAATCGCCGGAGCCGATCGGGTTTATGACATCCGGATTAAAAGTGCCCGCGGCGCCCGCGAGGGTGTAGTTAGCAACAATATCGATCTGCGGTTTTTTTAGTTCTTTGTATAACCTCTGGTCGAGTTCGTTTATGTCTTTCTGAGATTGATTTATTTCCAGCTCGGGGCGATTTTGCATGGCAAGGCTGATCGCCTCAGACAGCGTCGTTAACGGCGGGTCGAGATCGACCGAATCTATCGGTGTCAACGATTTGCCCCACAGCGAGTCGTTACGATTTCCCGAGATCAGATTTTTTAAATTATTCTCGGCAACTCCTACTGTGTTAAGGGCCTCGTAAACGGACTGTTCGAAATTTGCTACCTGCGTTTCGGCGGCGACGATGTCTATCGGGGCAAGCTGCCCCTCCCGCACCAACCGCTTGTTGTGCTCAAGCTGGTCTTTTGCATCTTTCACACCGTCACGCTGGACCTGAAGATTTCGCAAGGCGTACGTAAGGTCCCAGTACGCACGCTGTACGGTCGCGATGATCTCAATGGTCCGCTGGCGAAACTGCGTGTCGGTAAGAGAAAGGTTGCGCTTGGCAACCTCTATGTTCCGGCGCGGCTGATCGAAGCTGCGGCCCCGGAAGATAGGCTGAGTGAATTGAAAAGCAAGGCTTGACGTGTATGTCGGATTCACCGAAGTAAATAGGTTGTTCGTAGTATTGCGGCCATTGTTAGCGGTAACGCTGTAGGTCGCACCCGTTGGTTGGAACGAACCCTGAATGCCGGCGTTGCCGACGACGTTGGACTGGGTCAGCGAAAAGTCCGGCCCGCCGCCGAAAAAGCTGAACACCGGCGTCTTCGCGCGTTCGTAATAGGTCTGACCCGAAAATCTCGGCTCGTAATAACCTCGCGCCGCCTTCAGATCGAATTCGGCGATCTTTACATTCTTTCGCGTGACCTCGATGTCCTTGTTGTTCTCGAGCGCTTTGGTAATCGCTTCCGCAAGCGTAAGCGTCTGCTGATCGGTCATATCGACGCCGACGCGGCCAAGATCGGGCAGTGAACGGTCGTCCGACCGATAATCCGGATTGATCGCGGGTATGCCCTGAAGCCTTTCCGGTTCGACATCCTGCTTGTCTTTGACGACGGGCGTCGGAGAGGGAGTCGGCGTCGGGTCTTGTGCAAAAGCGGATGCCGAGCCGATGAGGAGTGCGATTAATAATGCTGTGTATGATCGCAATGACATAATTATTACCTTATTCTTCCTTAGCGTTTCAGCGACTTTGCGAGAAACATTTTTCTCTCCGCAAAGTCGAAAGCCGCTTAGGAATAATTCACTGTTTGCTAAAGAATGAGCTTGTTGCGGTCGCGAACCTGCGTTTGATGCCGCCAAACATCCAATCCGAGAATCTCGTAACATACTGGAACAACCGCATCTCGCTTAAGTCGTCGAAAATGGAATAAAACACCGGCACTGCCAGCAATGTGAGCAGCAGACACAACGTTTGTCCGCCGACCACAAGCACGCCGATAGAGCGGTTGGTTCCCGCACCGGCACCGCTTGCGACGACCAGCGGAATCATGCCCGCGACAAGTGCGATCGTCGTCATCAGAATCGGACGCAGACGGTCGCGGTTCGCCTGGATGATCGCTTCAAGCCGGTTCATTCCCTGTGAACGAAGATTGTTCGTGTGGTCGATCTGCAGAATGGCGTTCTTCTTCACAACGCCGAATAGCAGCAGCAGCCCGAGTCCCGAAAATATATTTACCGTCTGGCCCGTAACGAGCAAACTCAAAATACCGAACGGAATGGAAAGCGGCAGCGTGAGCAGAATCGTCACCGGGTGGATGAACGATTCGAATTGCGCGGCCAGGACGATGTACATAAATACGAACGATAACGAGAACGCCAGCAGGAAGTAAAAACCTGCCTTGCCCATTTCCTTCGACTGGCCGACATAGCCGGTAGTGTAGCCTGCATTCTGCGGAACGATCTCCTTTACATATTGATCGAGCGCCGCAGTAATGCTCGCCGCCGAACCGCCGGGCTTCGTGTTTGCAAGCAGCGTTACCTGCCGCTGTCGGTTCGTACGCTCGACCGAACTCGGTCCCGTGCCCTCCGATACTTTGACAAGCCGATCAAGCGTGACCCAGCCCACCTTTGTAGACGGCACTATCAAACGCTTCAAACCCTCGACGTCGGTTCGGTAAGTATTTATCGCGCGAACCCGCACCTCGTATTGCTCGGTTCCTTCGTTGAAAGTCGTCGCTTCCTGGCCGGCGACGAGCGTGTTCAGTGCCTGCGAAACGTCACCGACTCGCACACCAAGATCTGCCGCCGTATCACGATCGACCTCAAGCCTCACCTCCGGCTTGCCGGCGATCAATGTCGAGTCCACGTCGACCGCGTCCGGGATCGATCTCATTCTCTCGAGAATTTTCTCGGAGTATTCTTCCAGCCGCTTCAGATCCGGCCCCGCGATTAGGAATTGCACGTTCGCATTGCGGAATCCGCCGCCCGAAAAAGCCTGTACCTGCTGCACGCCGGTGCGAAGATCGGGATACTCCTTCAATATCTCTCGCGCATCGGACATCATTATTTCCTGCGATTTTTCGCGGTCCGCGATCTCGGAAAGCTTCACATAGATCGTTCCGTTATTGACCACCTGTGCTTGTCCGCCGCCGATCGTTACGAGCGTGTCGGTCACGCCCGGCATTTGCCTGATGCGTGACGCGATTCGCTCCATCACCTGTGCCGACGCGCCGAGGCTGAAGCCTTCAGGTGCACGAACCGATACTTCGAACTGCGACTGATCGTCCACCGGCAAGAAATTCTTGCCGACAAACATAAACAAAGGAACGATCGACAGAAACACCAACACGCATAACGTGACGATCACCCACCTGTGGCCCATCGAGAACTTGAGCATCCATGTATAAACTCCGTCGACGTGGCGAAACCAGCCTGCCTCTTTGGAAAGTCTATCTTCGTGTGGACGCTCCTGACCGGTTTCCATCAACTCGTCGTCGAGAATATCCGACGGACGTTCAACCGCTTTGGCGGGATCTTTCTTATGCCGCTTGATCAGCCTCGCCGCCAGCATAGGCGTCAACGTAAACGAAACCAGCAGCGACACACCGACAGCAAATGCCGCCGTCAGCCCAAAGCTGGACATAAAGCGTCCGACAATGCCCTGCATGAACCCGATCGGGACGAATACGGCCATCAGGGAAAGTGTGGTCGCAAGAACAGCCAGCCCGATCTCACGCGTACCTTCAATGGCCGCCTGGAACGGGTCCATTCCCTTTTCTTCGATGAATCGAAAGATGTTTTCCAGCACCACGATCGCATCGTCGATCACGATTCCGACCATCAACGTCAGCGAAAGCATCGTAATCGAGTTGAGCGTGTAGCCCATTGCGTACATCAACGCAAAGGTCGATACGATCGATGTCGGTATCGCCAACGCGGCGATAAACGTCGCTCGAAAATTCCATAGAAACAGGAACACCACGATTGCGGCGAGTATCGAGCCAACGATAAGGTGCTCTTCGATCGCGGCAAGCGAGTTCTCGATGAAGATCGAGTTATCGCCGACGATGCGCACCTCGTAATCCGGCGGCAGCGTGCCCTGGATCCCGCCTTCCTTGTCGCCTGTGATCTCTTTTAACCGCTCCTTGATCTCGTGCGCGACCGCGACAGTGTTTGTGCCCGATTGTTTCGAGACGATCAAGGTAACGGCAGGTTTCCCGTTCAGCCTCGCTTCGGACCGCAGTTCCTCGGCCCCGTCCTGTGTGTAACCGATGTCCTTGACCTTGACCTGATACTCGCCCCGGGTCGCAACCACGACCTCGTTAAACTCTTCCGGCTTTTGTATCTTGCCCATCGTGCGGACGCTCGTCTCGTTCTGACCTTCGTCGAGACGGCCGCTGGGAAACTCTATGTTCTGAATTCGCAGAGCATTAGAAACTTCGGTCGGCGTAATGTTGTACGCCCGCATCTTGTCCGGATCGACCCAAACGTTTATCTGTCGCTCCTGCGCGCCGATCAACGTTATCTGGCCCACGCCGCTGACCGATTCGATGCGTTCCTTGATTTTATTTTTTGCGGTCTCGGTGACATCCCGGATCGATGTCGGAGCCGAAACGACGATTCGAAGTATCGGTGCCGCGTCCGTATCCAGCTTCTGTACGGTCGGCTCTTCGGCGGTTTCGGGCAGGTCGGAGAGGACGTTTTGCACCTTCGCCTGAACTTCGTTGAACGCGACCTCAACGTCCTTTTCGAGGACGAACTGCACAAACACCTGCGACACACCCTCGACCGAGCTCGACCGCAGCTCATCGATGCCGCTGATCGTATTGACCGCTTCCTCGACCTTTTCGGTAATCTCGGTCTCGACCTCTTCAGGAGACGCACCCGGATTGACGACCGTAACCGTAATGGTCGGAAAATCGATCTTCGGAAAAAGATCGACGCCCAAGCTCAAGAAAGAGAACAGCCCGACAACGACGAGCGAAAGGATCAGCATCGTCGCAAAAACCGGACGCTTAACACAAACTTCTGCTAACCACTGCATAGCTTTCTAAAGTCCCAAGTTCAAAAGTTACAGTCCCTACTTCAAACGGCGAGCCCCAAACTTGAGACCGCTGGAACGTTGGAGCTGAGACACAATTCACTGCCTTACCAAAACGCCGTCCGTCAGCGCGGCGAGATTTCCAACCGCGACCTGGTCGCCTTCGATTACGCCGCTCTTTACCTGAATAAGGTCATTCTCAAGCAATCCGAGCTGAACGAACTGTTCGCGGGCGGCTCCGTCCTTGATCACAAACACCGAGTTACTGTCGCCGACAGTTTTTACAGCTTTCGCGGGAATCATCACCGCCTGCTCGGGTTTCGACTGCGTGATGCGAACAGTCGCAAACTGTCCCGGCTTTAACAACCCCTCGGAATTCTGCACCTCCGCCTCGACCACAAGAGTCCTGGCTGTAGTATTCACGCTGGGCGAAATACGTGCGACCGTCCCGGCAAAATTGCGATCTGGATAGGCAGTTGTTTGAAGCGAAATTCCCTGTCCGGTTGCTATCTTACCTACCGAGGCTTCGGGCACATCTATTCTCAACCGGAGCGTCGATGTGCGAACAATCGTCGCGATCTTTGAGTTAGGTGTACTAGGCGAGATGTATTCGCCTACGTCCGCCACTTTTTCCGATACGTAGCCGCTGATAGGAGCCCTGATGGAAGTGTCGGTAACCGCTTTCTGGGCCGCCGCAACCTGGGCTTCCAGCGGGCCTATTGCCGCACGAGCGCTGGCCGCCGCGGCCCGGGCCGTATCCACAGATGACCGAGCGGTGTCGATAGCCTTGATCGCTACCGCCGCGTTCGACCTCGCTTCGTCCAACTGGCCGAGCAGAGAATCACGCTGCGATTTGCGCTGATCGTAAATCGCTCGCGAAACGTCGCCGGTTTCCAGAAGACGCTCGGCACGCCTAAGCTCCTTTTCAGCCAAATCGAGCTGGGCCGTAATGGACTTAACCTGCGAGAAATCCCTGATTTGAAATACCTCGCCGTCCTTTACGCCAAGCCTGGCCTGTGTCTGCCTCAGGTTTGCAATAGCCTGATCTACACCTGCCTCGGCTTGCCCGGCGGCTTTTCTTTGTTGCTCCACCTGGGCTCGGGCCTGGTCCAGCCTGATCGCGGCGTCGCGTGAATCCAGCCTTACTAGCACGTCGCCCTGATTCACGTAACTGCCTATGTCGAAATTGACTTCCGCTATTTTGCCGCTGACCGCTGGAGCGACATCCGTCTGCGCGTCGCTCGCTAAGTTGCCGGTCGCTTCGATGTACGTCGGTATCGGTTTGACCACTGCCTGGGTGGTGGTCACGTCTACTATGGCGGGCTGATTATTCGCATTCGACACTGTTGCCGAATTCGCGTTAGAGCCGCAGCCGGCGAGAAACGCTGCACTTAGCACCGTTAAAGCAAATATCGCAAAATATGATTGCATCGCTCTTAACATGATGAATTACCTTGTTATTTGTCCGCATCCCGATCACAGCCGGTCGATGCGCCGCACATAATCATTTCGGCGAAGCTTTTTGCCGCCGTTTCGTTGTCAATATCTAAAATTCGACGCTGTTTGTCCCACAAGATGTTGTTCAGCGAATGATGTATAAGCATTCCCAAAAACGACCTGACGATGATTCGCGGATCGATCTTGCGAAATGCACCCGCAGCCTGACGTTTTTCAATATAGCCGCCTAAAAACCTGTAAATTTCGACCACGAATTCGCCGAAAAAACGCTCGGCCAGCTCGTGTTCTTCAAGGGCCGAGTAAAACAGCAGCCGCATGAACGCAACGTCCGCCTGATGTTTCTGCAGAGCCTGCACCGCGAAGTGGTAAAAGACGCCGAAATCGTCGTTTGCGTCCATCGCTTCCAGAAGCTCTTCATTACTTTCCCACGGGAACTCGTGAAGCCCGTCCGCACATTTTTTTGCTTCAAGGATCGCACCGTAAAGCTCGTCTTTTGACGAAAAATGCTTGAAAACCATAGCCTCGGAAACCCCCGATCCGCGAGCAATGTCTCTGGTCGTCGTGCCGCTAAAGCCCTTTTTTGAAAAGAGATCGAACGCCGCCTGCAATATCTGCTCACGTCTCTTGTCGCCCGTCATTCGGACGTTGTGTTCACACGCTAGAAGGTCTTGAATCAATTTTTGTTATGCTCCGATCACTTAAGTAAGTGCTTACTCACCTCGTAATTTCATAAGATTTGCATTTCGCCGAAGGGGTTGTCAAGCGATTCTGGGGGTAAGGTAATTAAGATTTAACGGCGCCAATTCCGAAATTGTTCCGAAAAGTGTTTTTCGTGTCGAAGTCCGCCTGTCGCAAAAGAAAATAGACCCTGAAAGTATTAGGCCTGGAACTTTCGCCAGGAAAATTTCGTTACAACTAATCGAAAGATGGTTTCATCAGAAACGACCGTATAACCCTCGGAAGGTAAGGAGCGGAAATTCGGTTAGGAGGACAGCGAAAAAATGTCGGAATTTGAAGCGGAAGTCAAAAAGGCGGAAAAGGAATTGGAGCAGAGTTTGGTACCTGTCGTTCCCGATCCGAACGAGGGCAGGTTGGACGACGAGTTTTTAGGAGATCTTAAGATGCAGGCACAGGAATACGGGCAGAAATTGCAGGACGTTGCCGGAAAAGCGAAAGTTTTCGCTGAAGAAAAGGCGGCTTGGGCGGGCGATAAGTTCAAAGAAATTCAGAACAAAGACCCGAAAGAACTGATCGAAGACGCAAAGGAATTTGCTCGGCAAAAACCTGGCCAGACGATCCTGATCTCGGCCGCTATCGGCCTGGTTCTCGGCTTTCTTTTGAAGGGCCGCAGATAAGAAGATTGGGGAAAAATGCAAAAAAAATGGCGGCCACGTTCGGGCCGCCATTTTTGTGCTTTCTATTCCAATGCGTGGAGCAGGCGTCTTGTCGTGTCGCCGAATAGCACATCGATCTTCTGCGGCTCAAGTACGGCCGTCACCTCACCGTGACCGAAGTGCGGATGCATCATCGCCTGGCCCTTTTTGTATTTGCGCCTTCGGTCGTAAACATCAGGGGCCTTGCCTTTACCAGCGGTAACGCCGACTTTTACGCCGGCCTTAAAGGTGCTTGCGGTCTGACACGTATCGCACGACGCCGATGTTATCTTTCCAAGTTTTGTGACCGTGTTCAGCGTGTGCGTCGTCTCACTCTCACAAGCTGAGCACAACATCGGAACGGAATCACCGGCCTGATATTTTTCAGTTTTCATTGTTGTTTCCCTCGCTAGTTCTATCTGCGTCGCCGCCGCCCGCCGAACGAACGTACCGTCCGTAATGCCTGAGGTCTTGCCGCAGGCTGGGCCTCCGTCGTTGTAACGCCGCCGAAATCCGGCAAAAACACTCTTTCAACCTGCTGTCCGGTCAACCGTTCAATCGCCCTAAGCGAATGCTCTTCCGCCAAGGTGAATAGCGTGATCGCATGTCCTTTGTTCCCGGCTCGGCCTGTTCGGCCGATTCGGTGAACATAGTCCTCCGGTGCTACCGGAACATCGTAATTGATAACGTGCGAAACCGCGTCGATATCAATTCCCCGTGCAGCTACGTCGGTCGCAACCAAAACTCGCGTGCGGCCCGATTTAAAACCTGCCAATGCCGCGTCACGCTGCGATTGCGAGCGGTCACCGTGTATCCGGTTAGACTTGAGCTCACGCTTTTCCAGAATGTGCGCGATGCGATCGGCACCGCGTTTCGTTCTGGTAAAGACGAGAACACGATCAAAATCGTCTTTTTCAAGGAGTTCAAGCAACAGAGGCAGCTTGAACTGGTGTGCAACCGGATACGCCTTCTGTTCGATCGTAACAGCCGCCTTACCCCGTTTTGC
>CADEEU010000005.1 GCA_902826385.1 uncultured Acidobacteriota bacterium
TTATAACTATCTCGCTGGACGACCCTCAAGAGATAACCACAAGCGTTCCCAAATTTCTCTCGTCGATGAAAGCCGAAATGTCGGCGTATCTGTTGAAAACTGCCGATGAAAGCGCGGTTATCACTTCTATCTCAAAAGACTGGCAGGGCGGGATGCCGTTTACGGTACTCTACGCTCGCGACGGCAAGCTTTCTTATTTCACGCAAGGCAAGGTCGCGCTTGAAACGCTGAGGAGCGAGGTAAATAAGACGCTCGGAACCACGGCCGCCTCCTTAACGGACGACCTTTATGTCGTAGCCGATTTTGTAAAAATAAAAGAAGGGCGCCGCGATGATGCACTTTACTATTACGAAAACAATTGGAAGTTGTATCGAGAGGAAGCAAAGAAGCGCGGGGTGATCGATTCTTTCGAGTTGATCGATGCCGCGTCGGAAAAGGATAGGGATTTCGACTTGATCCTGATTACCCGCTATCGCGGAAAGGCTCAGCTTGACGAAAGTGAAGAAAACTTTGAGCCTATTCTGAAAGAGCTTCGACCGACTGGCCCGAAACTTAAAACTCAACTCAAACCCGAAGAGTTTCGTACGAACGTCTTTGCTTACAGCGGAAAGGCCTCCTACTTTTCCGGTCGGTAACCCCGGCCTAGTCTGTTACAAGCTCCGCAACATGGCTTTTGACGGTTTCTCCGAGCGTCTTAAGGTTGTATCCGCCTTCAAGACAAGACACGATCCTGCCATTGCAGGCATCATTTGCCCACTGTTTAACTGTCCGCGTCATTGATCTGTAATCGGGATCTTCCAACTGCAATTGTCCGAGCGGATCAGTTAAATGAGCATCGAAACCGGCTGAAATGAATATCATGTCAGGCTTGATTTTTGACGCCATTTCCTCAATCGCCGATTCGAATGTGGACATCTGCACCGGCGCCATAGTGTAAGCACGCATCGGCACGTTCAAGGTCGCACCAAGGCCCTTGCCCTGTCCGGTTTCGCCTCGTGAGCCTGTTCCCGGATACCACGGATATTGATGCATCGAGAAAAAGAACACGCTCGGATCGCTGTAAAAAATTCCCTGCGTCCCGTTGCCGTGATGCACGTCCCAATCGATGATCGCGACGCGTTCGATCTCTTTATATTTGTTCTGCGCGTAACGCGCCGCTACCGCGACGTTATTGAAAAGACAAAATCCCATCGCACGTTCGGCGGTAGCGTGATGTCCGGGCGGCCGCACCGCGACGAACGCGTTGTCAGCCTCGCCCTGCATCACGGCATCCACGCCTGCAATTGCTCCACCCGCCGCAAAAAGCGAAGCGTCGAACGACTGCATGGAGATGGCCGTGTCGGCATCCAATCGGTCCAGCCCGTTTGAAAATGCATCTTCGACACGCTTGAAATGCTCTTTCGTGTGGGCGGCTTGCACCAAGCCCTGCGACGCCTTGTCCGGCGTTATCTCTACAAGCGAATCCCAAAACGGCTTATCGCTTTTTAGTGCGTCGATAACGACACGGTACCGCTCGGGCATTTCCGGATGCCCCGGACCGGTGTCGTGTTTTTCGTAGATCGGATGATGAATTAATGCCGTGGTCATACAGTGAATCTAGCACACGCGATCAGCGCGCGGATCGGGATGATAACGAAAAATCCTGGTAATGATATCCGTCTAACCCGTTAAATCCGCCCAGTCCGGGTTCAGTATTTCTTAAATAAACGCCGTCTCATGAAGCATCTCGTTCTTTGCAAACCGGCCAGGCGAGAGACAAGAGACATCAAGAAAATTCGCCTTGCCGTCCAGAATGATCTCGCTCAACGCACGTCCCGTCGCCGGTGAATGCATCACACCGTGGCCCGAAAATCCATTTGCAAAATACATCCCACCGACATCACAGTCGCCGAGAATCGCATGATGGTCGGGCGTATTCTCGTACAATCCCGCCCGGCATTTTTCACGGACAACCGCCGTATCGAACAGAAACCGCGAGCGATGCTTTGCCCGTTCATAAACTTTTTCGACGAAAGAATCGTCGAAGTTCGTGTCGGTTGAGGACGGTTCGTCCGAATTGGGATAGGCGAAAAGGACGTCGTGGGTTCCTGTTTCAGACCGCTTGACCGCAAAATCCCTCGCCGGCCTGAAATGAAATCCGCTTCCGATGTCTATCACCATCGGCAGTCCATCAGGCAGCGGCGCTAACGATCGTGCCCAGACTATCTGCCGCCGCTGCGGTTCGACCGGCAGATCTACGCCCGCCGTCGCCGCAAGTTCACGTGCCCACGCACCGGTGCAAAGAACGACACTTTCGCAGCCGATACGCCCACGGTTGGTTTCTACACCCGTAACACGGCCGCCGCGGACGATGATCGATTGAACAACGGTCTCAAACTCGATCCGTGAGCCTCTTTTCAAAGCGCCTTCGGTAAACCCGTGCATTACGGCAAGCGGATTGATAAATCCGTCGTTCCCACCAAAGCTGCCGCCGACTACGTCATCGCAGTTCAATATCGGCACGATCCTCTTGATTGTCGCCGCATCGACAACCTCAACATCCTGCACGCCCAGCCTCCGCTGTTTTTCGACATTCCGTCGTAGATAATCGAACTGCTCACCGGTCGTCGCAAAGAACAAATAACCGGCCGGTTCATATTCACAATCGAATTCCCAGTTCCGAAAAAAATCGAGCGAATACAAGGACATCCGAATATTAATTTCCGTCTCGAACTGAGCCCGAACGCCGCCGGTCGCCGCACCGGTCGAGCCGAGGCCCTGCACAGCGCCGCGTTCAAGAATCAGCACGTCGCCGACACCGCGTTCCGCAAGATGATAAGCAACCGAGGCACCGACAACACCGCCGCCGATTACCACGATCTGGGCGTTTTTCATTTATTCGGAGTCGAAGCCGGAAATTTTGAGAACAAACTCGGGCACCTTGGGTTCGTCGGGCAGAACGAATTCGCGGCCCTTGTCCAGCGTCCAGCGATGAATCCACGAAATGCCGGCCCGCTGCGTGAAATTATCCGGTAATCGATACGCATCGTCTTTCAAAGACTCTTCAAGCGTAACGAATCTGTAGCCGCGTTTTTTGAACATCGCCGCAAGATCGTCCATGTAGTCCGAGTTGATAAAATTTGCGTGGAGCAGCAAAGTCTGGCTCATTTCCCTGCCGAGCAGTTTTACCGATTGCCGTTCCCAATACGAAATCTTCTGCTCCATGTACGGCACATAAGCCTCGCCGATTTTTTTCATCAGGGGCCTATCACCCTTGTCGAAAGCGTTGTCGTATGCCCGCGAAAAAATGTAATCCGCGTTGTCGCATGTAACTGGGGCAACCGTATAACCGTGTTCGGCAAGAAACACATAGATTGCGTTCTTCACTTTCATGTCCGCTCCCGTTTGCAGAAACGGATGACGAAAATATTTGATCTTTCGGTTCTTAGCGTTCAATAACTCTTTGGTTATGACCTCTCCGCGCAGTATATCTTCCTGATAGGCCTTGACGTCGATAGCGTCGGCACTGCGGTGCGAAAACGTATGATTACCAAGCTCAAGTCCGGCGTCGAGCCACATCCGCAACAGATCGACCTGCTTCGCGTCCCGCTTGTCGCCTTCATAAAGCTTGTTCTCGTTCACAAAACCGATAGCCGGAATTTTCGCAACAGTTAAATGCCGCAACAGCTTTCGCGTTATCTCTTGTCGGTTCTTCAAATCACGCCGCGTCGAAACGACCGGTAGATCATCAATCGTGACGGCGATCGTCCGGCCAGCCACCTGCGAAAAAACAGACGAGGCAAATAGGAGCAAAAGGGCCGTAAATCTCATGATCGATTCGCTATTCATTTTCCAAATCACTTCTTAGATAGCTGCAAACATTACATTTCAGTTTTTAGGAATCACCTAAATTTTAAAAACCAGAAAACGAAAAATGGCTACTTAGCAAACACCTGCGAAAAATCGTTAAAGCCCTTAAACTCCAGTGCGTTGCCGCTAGGATCGAGAAAAAACATCGTCGCCTGTTCGCCGATCTCTCCCGCGAAACGTACTTTCGGCTCGATTACAAACCTGACGCCTTTCGCCGACAATTTATCCGCCAACTGCTTCCATTCATCCATCGGCAAAACGATCCCGAAATGCGGCACCGGAACGTGATCGGCATCGACGTGATTTTCGGTTTTCACGCCCGCCGATTCCGGGGCAAGATGCGTCACTATCTGATGCCCGTACAGATTGAAATCGATCCAGCACTCCGAACTCCGGCCTTCTTCGCACTCAAGCACGCCGCCGTAAAATTCGCGCGCTGCGTCCAGATTGTGAACCGGAAAGGCAAGGTGAAATAAATTGTTCATGGTTATTTTCGCAAAGGTGTGCGGTCAACGCGATATTTTTAGGCCGCTGATGAACGCGGATGACACGGATCAGAAAATCGGAATCATGAGATTCTTGATCTGCGCCATCTGCGCTCATCCGCGGTTAATTTGCTTTCGCTATCTGCCGGATCGCTCCCAAATGATAAGCCGTATGTGCTACAAGGCCCATTGCCATCCCGACCTGCAATTCGGTCCATTGACGTTCTTCGGCCAGGCATTTGAGCGCGTTTTCATAGGCTTTCCGGACGCTGCCCTGCAATGCAGCCCATTCATTGTCGTTGACGGTCTCGATCAGCCAACTGTCTTCCCAGTTAACTGCTTCGGTTCGGCCGTTGATGAATTCGCACAGCCGGTCCAGATAAAATTTTGCGTGTTCGGTTTGAGCGGCAGCCGTCGTGCCGTGAAAATCTTTCGACGCCGCATCGGCCGATATGCCGGACAGCGTGATAAAAACGCCTACGCCGCGATCAAGATAGGCTCTCGGCTGGCCTTCGGGTGAGCCTTCGAAAGTTTCGCGCAGCAGGTACGCGACCGACTCGACAAAAACTTTGCTTGATATACCTTTTTGTTCGTTCCTTGCCTGTGCCGTTTCCATTTGTGCTAACCTCTTGCTCGTGGACGAGCATGTCGAAAAATTTATCGCCGAGGCCGAAAAAAGCCTCGCTGACGATACATTCGTAAAATTGATCTTGAGCAATTATAAGGGCTCCGACCGCTCTCTGCAAAAGATCTCAGTCCGCTTCATCGAGACCAAGAAAGGCAATCAGCTAATGTTCCAATCGCGTTTCGACACGCGAGATACCGTGAAGAACTTCTCGGTTGCCCAAGCCGCAAACGAACTACGCCTCCATCTGTCTTCGGGTTTCCGAAATGCTCATCTATTTACCACCGATGGTGATTTTCAACTCGAGATCGGCAAGCGAAACTCGCGTTTGACCGTCGGCAAACCAACGACCAAAACGCGGCCTTCCATCGCTCACGACAGGGCGAAGAGATCTTTCATCGACCCGAACGCTTTCTATCTAAAAGCCCTAGGCATCGCGACCGACAAAGGCGAAATAAAACCCAGCCAGCAGGACAAATGGCGGCAGATAAACAAATTCGTCGAGATCCTCGCCGGCCTGATCGAACAATCTGATCTTAAAGACAAACAAGCCCTAAAGATCGTCGACATGGGCTCCGGCAAAGGCTATCTAACCTTCGCCGCCTACGATTTTCTTACGGGCGGAAACGCGACTGTTAAGGAGCGTGCGTCGAGCGCCGGCAACGAGGGCACGCTCGTTCACACTCGCGTTTCTGCCCGTAGCGTCGAAATGACCGGCGTCGAACAACGTCCCGAACTCGTTGACCTCTGTAACGACATTGCGAAAGCAGGAAACTTCGACGGTCTCAAATTCGTCCACGGCACGATTGCCGATTTCGATCCGGGCGAGATCGACATTCTCATCGCGCTCCACGCCTGCGACACCGCGACCGACGACGCAATCTACAAAGGCATCGTCGCAAACGCCTCGATCATCATCGCCGCTCCGTGCTGTCACAAAGAGATCAGAAAACAGATCAAACCACCAGAAATGCTCGCCGGCATCCTAAAACACGGCATCATGCTCGAACGCATCGCCGAAACAATTACCGACGGCCTCCGCTCGCTTATCCTCGAGCGCGAGGGTTACAAAATAAAAATGATCGAATTCGTCCCGACCGAACATACTCCGAAAAATAACCTACTCGTTGCGACGCGACACGACCGAGCGAAATCGACTGAGATTTCGGCCAAACAGGTTGAGGAAGTCATGAATCTTTTCGACATCGGCGAACAACGGCTCGAAATACTGCTCAAAAAATAGATTTGTGCGCTAAAATTCTGCGGAAAACAGGAGGACTTCTATGCAGTCGAGCGCCGCTACCGCGAAAGATTATCTTGCCAGCCTGTCCGAAGACCGACGGGACGTTATGAGCCGGCTTCGGTCCGCGATCAATAAAAATCTTCCGAAAGGTTTTGAAGAAAGAATGCTATACGGCTCTCTCGGTTGGGTTGTGCCGCATTCGCTCTATGCAGAAGGCTATCACTGCGACCCGGCGACGCCGCTTCCGTTTATCAACGTCGCGTCGCAAAAGAACCACATTGCCGTTTATCACATGGGCATCTATTCGTCCCGGGAACTGTTGGCGTGGTTCAATGCCGAATGGCCAAAATACTCGAGCAAAAAACTGGACATGGGCAAATCATGTATCCGCTTCAAAAAGCCGGAGGATGTGCCAGTCGAGTTGATCGGAAAGCTGGCGTCGAAAATGACGCCTAAACAGTGGATAGAGATTTACGACGCCGCAAAACCCGCCGGCAAGACGGCCAGAAAATAGAAAAATAGGATCAGGCCGCGACTCCGTTGGCGATCAGCGTGGGGTATTTGCCGCTCCAACAGGCGTTGCAGGTCGAGGCTTCGTCCATTCCCATCGCGGCAAGCATACCGTGCAGCGAGAGATAGCCGAGCGAATCGGCGCCGATGTACTCACGCACCTCCTCGGTCGTCATCCTCGAAGCTATCAGGTCCTGTCTGTGCGGTGTGTCCACGCCGTAGTAACACGAATTGGTAGTCGGCGGGCACGAGATGCGCATGTGTACCTCTTTCGCACCGCATTCCCGAACCATCTCAACGATCTTTTTGGATGTCGTGCCGCGCACAATAGAATCATCGACAAGTACGACCCGTTGACCATTTATTAAATCCTTGATCGGGTTAAGTTTCAGTCGAACGCCGAACGAGCGGATCGATTGCGAAGGTTCGATAAACGTGCGGCCGACGTAATGGTTGCGAATGATCGCCTGACGAAAATTAATGCCTGATTCCTTCGCAAAACCGATAGCGGCGGCCACGCCGGAATCGGGCACGGGCACGACCAGATCGGCTTCGACAGGATGTTCTACGGCAAGCTGTTTGCCCATCTTGTGCCGCGACTCATTAACCGACCGCCCAAAAATTATCGAATCCGGCCGAGAGAAATAAACATGCTCGAACGTGCAGACCGAACGCGGTTTTTCGGCAAACGGGCGACGTGATTCGATGCCGTTTTCGTCTATTATCAGCATCTCGCCCGGTTCGACCTCACGAACGTACTCGGCATCTATCAGGTCGAAAGCGCACGTTTCGGATGCAAGGCACCACGCGTCCTTCAGTTTGCCTAACACGAGGGGCCGAAATCCGCGCGGATCACGAACGGCGATAAGACTTTTGGGCGTAAGAAATAGAAGCGAAAAGGCTCCTTCTGTTTCGCGAAGGACTTTTTCTACCGCCTCGACAGGTGAGTTTGTTTTGGCCCGTGCAATGCCGTGCAGCAGCGTTTCGGTGTCGGACGTGGACGAAAATATTGCACCGTCTTTTTCCAGTTCAAGACGACGCGCAGCAGCAAACGGAAGATTACCGTTATGGCAAACGGCGATATCGCCATGCTGGCACGTCACCGAAAAAGGCTGCACTTCCCTGATCGTGTTCCGCCCGGCGGTCGAGTAACGCGTATGCCCGATCGCGGCAGAGCCGACAAGTTTGTTCAACACGTCTTCATTCAAAACATCGGCAACCAACCCCTGCGAACGAAACTGGTGCAAATCGCGACCATCGCTGGACACGATACCGCACGCTTCCTGCCCCCGATGCTGCTGGGCAAAGAGCCCAAGCTGTGAAAGCGTCGAGGCCTCATTATGTCCGAAAATGCCGAAAATTCCGCATTCTTCGTGAAATTTGTCTAAGACGACGTCCATTACTTCCTATTCTAACCGCAGAGGACACAGAGGGCACAAAGGGAAGATCAATTTCTCAGTGATCTCACGTTTTCTCTGAGTGCTCGGTGTTTAGATTTCCCGGCGACCCAAAAGTTTGCGTTGATTTTTCCTGACAAACTCCAAGTCTTCCTCCGTATTGATATTAGTGAAATAAGCCTCTGACTGGGCGATGCTCGACTTGTATTCAGGCGCTTTCACAATTCGCGGAGCCAGCTCAGCAGCGATCTCATACATCGGCGGTGAAGTTCGCGGTCGTTGAATGATCTCATTGACGGCGGGCAAAGCAACTTTTACCTGATAAAAAGCACACAACGGCTGCAGGCGGCCATCCATCTGTTCGGGAAGGACGACCCCGAACTCGATTGATACGTTGCCGTGAAGAATTTGCAACAACGCCGGCGTGATCAGCGGATAATCGCACGCAAGCAGGAGTATCCAATCCGAGTTCGCGTTAGACAAAGCCGCGTGCAGTCCGCCGAGCGGACCGCGTTCTTCGATGATGTCGAAAATAAAAGGAGCTTCCAGCCGTGCTGCCTCGATCGCGAACTGTGCTTCGTTTCCCGCGACAAAAAAGACTTTCGAAGCGATGCCCGATTCGCGAACCGTGGTCAGAGCGCGGTCGGCAAGTGTTTTTACACCTACTTTCACAAACGCTTTGTCACGTCCAAAACGAGTTGAACGGCCTCCGATTAGGATAAATGCTTCTACCTTCACGGGGCACACTCGCTACCGCTCGTGTTTCCGCCTGATGGTTTGACTGAAACAACGATGCATTTCGATGTCGGCGTAATGCTGCGTTTGGCGAAGCTGCCAAGCGGAATCAATGGATTCGCCTCGGGAAAATACGCAGCACAGCAATCGACCGGGATCTCATAGGGTACGACAATGAAATTCTTGACCTGCCGCTCGCCGTCTTCGAAATGGCTGGTGATATCGACCGGTTGCCCTTTCTCAAGGCCCAAGTCGAGGATGTTCCCTCCGTTCATGAAGATCACATTCCGGCCGCCATCGATGCCGCGATAGCGGTCGCGAAGGTTATAGATGGTCGAGTTGAACTGTCCGTGCGAGCGAATAGTGGTCATTAACAAACGGCCAGGCTCGAGCACGATCTTTTCAAGCGGTGAAGATTTGAACGCAGCCCTTCCGCCCGAAGTTGTAAACTTCCCTTCATGCGGCGGGTTCGGCATGTAAAATCCGCCGTCCTTCCGAATGCGTTCATTATAGTTTTCACAACCGGGCACGACCCGCGAGATCGCATCGCGGATATTGTCGTAGTTCGCGGTCATCGCGTCCCAATCCACAGTCGTTCTTTCGCCTAGCGTGGCTTTCGCGAGTTGAGCAACAATCCACGGCTCACTGCGTAGATGCTCGGACGCGGGTTCGAAAATTCCTTGCGAAGACTGCACATTCAGCATCGTGCTTTCGGTGGAAACGAACTGTGGAGCGCGGACACTCTTGTCCGCAAGGCCGCGTTTTTCAGCAGCCTGACTCTTCCCCAGCGACTGTTCGGACGCCGAAGCGACGTCCGTGCGGACAAGAGTGTCCGCGCTCCGGTCGATCTCCGAGCGACCCAGACACGGCAGAATCAACGAAACCCTTCCCGGCGTGACGGCCGTACGATTTAGTTTCGTAATCACCTGCACGGTCAAATCGCAATTACCGACAGCGGCCGCGACCGCATTCGTATCCGGTGATGCCGCAACGAAATTGCCGCCCATCGCGAAGAAAATCTTAACGCGTCCGTCGCCCATTGCCGCGATACTTTCGACAGTGTTGTAGCCGTCTTTTTCAGGCGCTTCGAACTGAAATTCCCGTTCGAGATTTTCGCGAAACACGGGATTCATCTGTTCCCAAATTCCCATCGTCCGGTCACCCTGCACGTTCGAATGCCCGCGGACCGGACACAAGCCTGCGCCGGGCCGACCGATCGCTCCACGAAGCAAGTGAAGGTTGACAATGTCCTGAATCGTCGCGACCGCGTCGCGGTGCTGCGTCACGCCCATCGCCCAGCAGGTGATGAATTTGCCGGCGGACATTATCATCTCGGCCGCATCCGCAATTTGCCCTTGCGTCAGGCCCGAAGATTCGAAGATGTCGTCCCACGATGTAGCATCGAGGTCGGCGATCAACTCATCGCAGCCTTCGGTCTTTGTCCTGATGAAGTCTAGATCGAAAACTGCTCCCGCATCGTTCCGTTCCCGTTCGAGCATCGTTTTCATCAGCCCTTTCAGAACCGCCATGTCGCCGCCTATCCGCACGGGTAAATGCAGGTCGGCTAATTTCACGGGATTGAATCCGAGTACCGAAAGCGGATTGCCGTGCTGCGGGTTCGGGTCTACAAAATTCATCAATCCCGCTTCGGGCAGCGGGTTAATAGCAATCATTTTTGCTCCGGCTTTTTTGGCAGCCGCGAGCGATGTCAGCATTCGCGGCGCGTTCGTGCCTGGATTTTGGCCGATAACGATTACGAGATCGGTCTTTTCGGAATCGTCCAGGCGGATGGTCGCCTTGCCAAGACCAATGGATTCGGCAAGCGCAACACTGGTCGATTCGTGACACATGTTCGAACAATCCGGTAGATTGTTCGTGCCGAACTGACGCACAAAAAGCTGGTAAAGAAATGCCGCCTCGTTCGATGTGCGGCCAGACGTGTAAAAGACGGCTTCGTCGGGAGACGAAAGCGAGTTTAGTTTCTTGGCAATTATTCTGAAGGCCGTATCCCATTCGATCGGTTCGTAATGATCGCTTCCCTCTCGCAAAATAACCGGCTCGGTCAAACGGCCTTGATCGTTGAGCCAGTGATCGGATTGCTGCGAGAGTTCCTGGACGGAATATTTTGCGAAAAACTCCGCACCGACGCGTTTTCGCGTTCCTTCATCAGCCATCGCCTTGGCGCCGTTTTCACAAAATTCGGCAAAAGTCCGATGACTTTCGGGATCTGGCCAGGCACACGATTGACAATCAAAACCGCCGGCCTGATTTATCTTCAGCAACCCACGCGTGCCGCGAACAATGCCCATCTTCGAGAACACGCCGCGGGCAGTGCTGATAACCGCATCCAGGCCGGCGGCGGTTTGCTGCGGTTCGGAGGTCTCAAGTTTTTCCTTTTCGTCGGTCATCTTTCGGCTTTTTAACTCCGGACAAACTGAAAAGTGAAAACTAAAACTGAAAATGTTAGTTTTCAGATTTCACTTTTTAGTTTTCAGTTTGCTGGGATCGTGACCCGATCACCAATTGTCGAATCAGAAATGACCCTCTCACCGCCGCAATAGACATTGAACCTATCGTTGCGAACGAACCCGATCAACGTCATTCCGAACTCGCGTGCCAATTCGACCGCCAAACTCGACGGTGCACCGACGGCGGCTAGGATAGGAATCCCGGCCATTAAGGCCTTCTGCACCAGCTCAAAACTAATTCTCCCACTGACCAGCAATACGCTTTCGTTCAGCGGCAGTTCGTTCGCAAGAAACTTTGCTCCGATCACTTTGTCCAAAGCGTTGTGACGGCCGACATCCTCGCGAGCTATATCAATCTGGCCCTCCGCGCCGAACAGAGCCGACGCATGGAGGCCGCCGGTTTTGTCGAAGGTCTCCTGTCGTCGCCGCAATTCATCCGGCAGACGCCTGATCACTTCGGACTTAACGGACATTCCTTTTGGTATCTCGATCTTTCGTACGCCGGTGCTTAGGGCTTCGATCGAACTTTTGCCGCAAACGCCGCAACTGGACGACGTATAAAAGTGCCGTTTAAGCCGTTCAAAATCTACCTCGGTTCCGTCGCTCAGATCGACGCGGATCGTGTTAGAGTTCAGCGAACCGGCGCGTTCTAGTGTCCCTTCGCCTTTGCTGATCTTCAGGCCGCAATGTCGAATCTGTTTGACTTGTGTCGGCGAGCTGATTATTCCTTCGGTGAAAAGAAATCCGGCCGCCAGCTCGGCATCGTCGCCCGGCGTCCGCATTGTAATTGAGATGGCCTTATGTGCGCCGTCCGCAAATCCCAGACGTATTTCAAGAGGTTCCTCGACCGCAAGCACATCAGCAAACTCGCGCTCGTCCGCTCCCGATTCAACGCGTCGAACGGTGGTTTCGAAAGTTGCCGGTGCTGGTTTCACAAATCCATCTTAACAAAAAGATTAACCACAGAGATCACTGAGAACACGGAGGAGATAAATCATTTTCTCGCCTCCGTGCTCTCTGTGATCTCTGTGGTAAACTCCTAAGTCGCCGGAGTGATCCTTCCGCGGCATTCGCCCAGGCCGATGCGGCGAAAGCCTTCGCGTTCGCAAAAGCCTTTCATTATTACTTCGTCGCCATCTTCGAGAAAGCGGCGCGTCTCGCCCGATGGAAGCGTGAGCGGTTCGGTGCCGCGCCATGTGAGTTCGAGCATGCAGCCGCGTTCGCTCTTTTCTTTCCCGCTTACGGTACCGGTCGCCATCAGGTCGCCGGTTTGCAGGTTGCAGCCGTTCGACGCGTGGTGCGTGAGCATCTGGCCGATCGTCCAGTAAAGGTCTTTAGTATTCGAGCGGCTAAGCAAATGTGGTTCGATATTCTCGGTCCGCATTTTTTCGGTCTGTATGTAAACCTCAAGATTGATGTCCAGTCCACCGAAGTTTTTGTTTTGCTCATCGCTAAGATAATCGAGCGGCTCCGGGTCGTCCGGATCGCGTTCGAATGCTTTTGTTCTGAACGGTGCCAACGCCTCCATCGTCACGACGAACGGCGAGATCGTGGTCGCGAAGTTCTTCGCCAGGAACGGCCCAAGCGGCTGGTATTCCCACGCCTGTATGTCGCGTGCCGACCAGTCGTTCACCAGGCATACGCCAAAGATGTGTTCTTCGGCCTCGCCAATCGGAATGCTCTGACCAAGCTCGTTTCCGTTCCCAACGAAAAATCCAAGCTCCATCTCATAATCCAGATTCTTCGCCGGAATAAAAACCGGCGGCTTTTCCGCATCACCCCGATTCTGACCTTTTGGACGTTGGATATCGGTCCCACTAACAACGATACTCGAAGCCCGTCCGTGATAACCGATCGGAACATACTTATAATTCGGCAGCAGCGGATTGTCCGGCCTGAACATTGATCCAACGTTCGTGGCGTGGAAGATAGAGCAGTAGAAATCGGTGTAATCGCTTATTGACGTAGGAACCTTATAGATTACGTCCGAGCTGGGAAAAAGGGATTTTTGGACTTCGCCCCGTTCATCGGCAGATGCTCGTTCATTTAATAAGAACGTTAGCCCAGCCCGCAATAACAATCGATTTCCGCCAATCATCCAGGCCAGCGGGTTGAGACACGCGAAATTGAAATAAGGGGCATATTTTTCTCGATCGTCATCTTTGAAGAATCGATCCAGCAAACCTCGGCCGATGATGGACTCAAGATCTAGTATCTGATCGCCTATCGCGACGCCCATTTTTTCTTTTGCCTGATGCTCAGTCCCTGCTTTCCAGAACATACAAAGCGGCAAATTCTGTATCGGAAAATCCGTATTCGGGTCGTTGGCGGATTCGACCCAGCTTTTGAGGTTCGGGTCGTGGGTTTCGTTTATTTCGTACATAAAGAAGTAGCCCGCGAAACACGCGAAAAGACGCGAAAAAAGAAAACTTCATAATTTCGCGTTCTTTCGCGTGTTTCGCGGGCAAATTCATAATAGCCCAAGGCCTTGCAGGTCTTCGACCGGTTCGGTGAAAGAGCATGAGCCGAACGATATCATGCCCTTGCTCCGCAGGCGTTCGACGTGGCCGGCGGTTAGGAAATGTTCGTTGCGCCACGCCACGCCGTTGTCGCGGAAGGCGAATGCTTCGTCAAATTCTTCTTCCATCAGTTCTTCCAGGAGGCTGACGCGATAGCTTTCGCGGGCAAAGCCGGTCATGAGAAGGACGTTCAAAAAGCCGTGCATCGTTCCCCGCGGGGCGTCGGGTGCATAGGTCAGCGGGCGAAAACAGTGGATCGGGTGATGCAGCCCGGCCGTGGCCTTGAACGGGACATTGGCCGCCATACATGACCGCACAAACCGTATTATCTCGCGCGAAGGCGGAAAATCCTCTCGCGTCACGCCCCCGGTGCGAATCTTTGCCCGTTGTTTTTTTGCCGAAAGCAACGTTACAAGATCGACAAAATTCTCGCCCATCGCTATCTCAAAGTACGCGGTCAGATCTTCCGGCAGGGCCGCCACCGTGTTTTCGATCTTCGAGATTGTGGTTGCCTTTACTTCCAGCGAATCACAAATCGCCTTACCTGAGTAGGTCGAATTAAAAAGCTTTATTTCCTTTATAGTTGCGGCAATGTCCTCACCGGCCAGCACGCTTAAACGCCATGGATCGCCATCCAAAAAATGATCTTCCGCCGCTTCGACAAATTCACTCAGCCTGGCGACGGGCAGCACAAAACCGCCCAACAACCACCGGTGTTCCCCTTTTCTGTACGCCGCGTAATTTGAAACCGCTTGCTGCATCGAAACCATCGACGGCGGAAAAAGCCCGGCGTAATCGATTATTCCAGAAAGCAGTGAACGAACGGATTGTTTGGGGGCGGAAGCCTCAGAGTGAGCAGTCATTTTATTGGTCTTGAGGGTATAATAACATTGAAAATGCTAAGTCTTATACAGGCGATTGACAAAAAGTCGCCACCGACACGCCTGAAGTTGCGTAAACGCAAAAACCTGGGCTATCTTGTCTCATTGATCGTACCGCAAGACGAACAGCATGAGAGTTTTAGGAATCGATCCAGGCAGTGAAACGCTCGGCTGGGGCGTGGTTGAGGGTAACGGGAACAAGTACTCGCTGGTCGATTTCGGTACCGTACGGTCGAATCCCAGAGACGCATTTGCCAAACGGTTGGCAAAGATCTATAGCGAGATCGAGCAATTGATCGATCGCACCAACCCCGATGCTCTCGCAATTGAAGAAGCGTTTTATTCGATCAACGTAAGCGTCGCGATGAAGCTTGGGCAAGTCCGCGGCGTGATGCTGCTTCTGGCCGAACAACGCGGCCTGACGATAGCCGAGTATGCTCCCAGACTGATAAAAAAGACGGTGGTCGGTTATGGTAATGCTGAAAAACAGCAGGTAGGTGAGATGGTGCGGATTCTGCTTGGGCTAAAAGCTGCCCCAAAACCGCACGACGCGGCCGATGCCCTCGCCATTGCGATCTGTCATTTTCATCATCACGGCTTGAACGACCGACTTGAAAAAGCGGTTCGAACGGCTAAAAAATAGAGAAGAGTAAACAACCCTCATGAAACTCTCACGTCGACTCACGATCCTAATTCTCGTCCTCTCGATTTTTTCCGGTATCGCCGAGGCCCAGCGACGCACCAGACCGTCTGCGACCAAGACCGCGGCTGCTCAGAAACCGAGGGAGATCGGAAGTACGGCCGTGGTGATGGATGAAACGCTTTCGGTCCTGCGGTCAAAGCCGAGCCTTTTTGCCGAATCCATCCAGCGTATGCGACGCGGCCGCAAGGTGCAGATACTCGGCATAACGGAAGCCGACGGAGTGAAATATTACCGGGTCGCCGCACCACCGAACAATTCGGGCTGGGTCCAGGCTGATGCGGTGTTTGGCAAGTTTCGGGAAGGCGACGATGCAAGGCTTGCACGTCTCGTCCAGGCGTCCAGCGGTTTCGACCAGATCGAGCTCGCGTCGGCCTTCTTTGAGGTTTTCCCGCAATCGCAGTTTCGGCCGGCGATCCTGCTGCTGTACGGCGACTTGCTTGAAGAAGCAGCTGCGAAACTTTCGAAAGACGCTGCATCACGGCTCGACCGACGCGAAATGGCCGCCTCGGCCGCCCCGATGCACAGCTATTATCTGAACTTCAACATGCTCGACCGCTATCGAAAGCTGGGGATAATTTTCCTGTTTAATCCAAACACGCGGCTCTATCATTATGAGGGAACAAGCTGGCTGGAGATAATCTCGCGTTTCTCCGCGTCAGCCGAGGCGGCCGAGGCCCAAAAACGCGTTAGTTCGTTAAAAGAGAAGATGAGCCGCGGAAGTGCAGCGGCCGCGAGGCAATAGACCTCACCGTTCAATGCGAAGTGAGATTTCGGCAGCGATCCTCGCGTTGTTTTCCAACAATGCAATATTAGCTGCAAGCGTCTTGTCGTTGCTTAGCTCAGACATCTTCGACAAAAGGTACGGCGTAGTTTCCTTTCCTTTGACGTTTTCCTTTTCGGCGAGTGCCATCGCTTCTTTCAACACTGCTTCAACCTCATCGGTCGGCAGCTCGAACTGATCGGGGACCGGCACCGTCAACAGAATCGCGTTCTGCAGGCCCATATCGTCCCGGGCCTTGACGATCGCAGCAACCTCGCGCGAGCTGTCTACTCTCTGGTCGACGGCGAGGCCGCTCGAGCGTGAATAGAACGCGGGCATATTGTTGCAATGCCAGCCCAGCACCGGAATCCCGTGCGTCTCAAGCCACTCGCGCGTCGCGGGCAGATCGAGGACGATCTTGGCGCCTGAGCAGACAACCAGCATCGGCGTTTGTGCGAGCTCCGGAAGATCGGCCGAAACGTCGGTCAAATCTCCTCGATGCACGCCTCCTATTCCTCCGGTCGCAAATACCTTAATCCCCGCTGCGTGTGCGAGAAAGCTGGTTGCGGCAACCGTTGTCGCACCCGAGTATTTTCGGGCCGCGGCGATTGGCAAGTCTCGGCGTGAGACTTTTTTTACGACGGGCGATGTTGCGAGTATTTCAAGCTGCTCATCGTTCAAACCAACGGTAATCTCGCCATCAAAGATCCCGACTGTCGCCGGTGTCGAGCCATTCTCGCGAACAATGCGTTCGAGCTTATAGGCCGTTTCGATGTTCTGCGGGTAAGGAAGCCCGTGGGCGATAACCGTCGATTCGAGCGCGACAACCGGCCGCTCGAAGTGCAACGCACCCGAAACCTCTTCGCTGAAGTTCATTTTCATAATGAAGAAGGCGACCGGTCTGACCGCCCGAAAACGTCTGACAGGAAACTATTTAACGAATTTGAATATGCGATTGAGGCGCGGATGCGTGAGGCAGCCAAAGAAATCGCCGTTCGACGCGCCGCGGTCGCACGACCAGTAAACGAACATTGCCCGCCCGATGACCAGCTCACGCGGAACAAAACCCCAGTAACGGCTGTCTTCGCTGTTATCGCGGCTGTCGCCCATGACGAAAAAGCTGTTTGGCGGGACGACCATCGGCTTGCCCTGCACCGCGAATTCGTAGTCTCGCCGTGCCATTCGGCCGGCAAGCGAATCTTTCATCGTCCGGTCAGAATAGTAGACACTCCATTTCTCCTCGGGTTTACGTTCGCCTATTTCGGTTGTTTGAAGCGCCGACAGTTCGTCATCTGCATCACCTATAACGCGATGTTCGGGCAAAAGCTGTCCGTTGATAAAAACCTGGTTGTTCTTAAATTCGACCGTCTCGCCCGGCAGCCCGATGACCCGTTTTACGTAGTTGATCTGGTACGCCTGAAGCGGCGGGTTTCGCCGACGGTCGTTGTCGGGGCGGACCTTGTTGCCCGGATATTTGAAAACTATTATGTCACCGCGCTGAATGTCACGCTGCGGCAGAAACGGCAGTTCGTAACCGCCCGGCGTGAAGATGAACTTGTTAACGAGCAGATAATCGCCGACAAGGATCGTGTTCTGCATAGACCCGGTCGGTACGGTAACGGCCTGCAGCACGAACGTCATCCCGAAGATTGCCATGACCAGGGTCACGACGAAAGATTCGAGATACTCACGGAAAACCGATTTTGGCGGCCCGGTCGGTTTTTCTTCTTCGGACAATTCCTTTTTTTCCGTCTTTTCTTCAGTCATAAATGCGGAGATTACTACGTAACAACTAAACTTTTTGTTCGTCGGCGCCGTTATTGCGGATGATCTCAAGCGCCTCACTGGCGGCCATCATTTCGGCGGATTTGATCGATCTGCCGGTGCCCACCGATCTTCCGCCGCTCCAGGACGCCTCGACAACGAAAGTTCGCGAATGCGGCATTCCCTCAGACGCAACGAGCGAATATTTCGGTGCCGCAAGCTTTTTTGCCTGTAGCGTTTCCTGGAGCATCGTCTTAAAATCGTGCGAGCCGCGCGGCGTCGCGTTCGCCAGTTCCACGGCAAAGACGCGTAGGATGCAGTCGCTTACGCTATTGTAACCGCCGTCGAAAAATATCGCTCCCAGAACGGCCTCAAGCGTGTTTGCCATGATTGCCGGCTTCGAACGGCCGCCGGTTTTTTCCTCACCGCGGCCAAGCCTTACGAATTCACCTAAACCGAGCCTATCACCGATCGCGGCCAGCGTCGCGGTGCTGACCAGCCTATGCTTCATCAGCGTCAGGTCGCCTTCGCTCAACGACGGATTGCGACGGTATAAATTTTCGGCAATCACAAGGCCGACAACCGAATCGCCCACAAACTCCAACGATTCGTTCTGCGTTTCCCTCAAATTTTCTTCCGCTTCGCCCGGAAAATGTTCGTGTGCCCACGACCGGTGAGTAAGTGCCCGGGTCAGAATGTCGGAGCTTTTGAACTCGTAACCGAGCAATTCTTGAAGTTTTGCAGGATTCATCCGCTTCAAAGACAATTTTATGCAGATTGGAAACAAAAAGAAAGCCGGGCGGATTGACGGCTTCCTGCCCGGCCAGATCATGAAACGCTTCTTCGCGGAGAACTAGGTTGTCGATTTCCTTGTCGTAGCCGGCTTGGCTTTACCTCCGCCAGGCCTGACGGTTGCGGGCCTTTTGACCACGCCCGGCTTTGTCGCGGCCGGTTTTTCCGGTTCGGCTGCAGGTTCAGGGTCGTATACGGGCTCCACCGCACTGGTGGGATCAGGCAGCGGCATGGCCTCTGCCTTCGCGATCCATTTGTCCAATGTTGTCGTTGCTGCCCGGCGACCAAGAGTGTCCTGCAGTAGCTTCAACATCTGATCCTTGAGCACTTTTTCCGACGCTATCTTCTCATCCGAGAATTTGTACGCCCGACTGAAAGCATCCAATGTCCGTTCGAGATAACCGTTGTAAAGCGCTTCTTTGGATTTGAGCTCAGCGGCGATCTTTTGTTTATCTTCGTCAGTTTTTGCCTCGTCAAGCCTTTTGATCAGGGCGACTATATCGTTACCTATAGGAGCCGATTCATCCCGATAATATTGTCCGATCGTGGCATAAAGCCGCGGCTCGTTCTTGTACGGCCCCGGTGTTTGCGACGTTTCATAGTAATAAAGCAAGCCCGCTCTTTTGTCCTTTTTGCCATGATAGAGCATGTAGCCAAGGGCATAGGTAAGCTCGCTTATTGCTTCTTCTGCATTACGCTCAAACTGGTACGTACCAAATACGGGCTTTTTGGTTCCGTCTAAACGCGGCTTACCTGCCTCATCTTTTTTTGGCTCGGCCGTCCCACTCTTCAACTTCGCAAGGGCCAATTTGGCATAGCGAATCGAATCGTCGTTGTACTTAAAGTTGTTTTTGTAAGATTCGTAAAGACCAATCAGCCCAAGCGGAAGCAAATACTGAACATTGTCCGGATAACGTCGGATCAACTCGCCTCCGGCGGCATACACATCTTGAAATTTCGTGTTCGTTATACCGTTGTTAAATTTCTCGACACGCTCCTGACGCCAAACGAATTCCCTGCGCGCTGCAGCCTGTTTTTCCCAATTAGGCAACTGAGGTTTAAACCACTCAACCAAGGGTTTTGTCTGCGGACAGTCTCCGTATTTCTTCAAAAACTCTTTAGCAGCATCAAAAGCGATTTCAACGGTCTCGTACCTATTATAATTGTCGCGAATCTTTGAATCCAAAACCGCGATCCCGTCCGCATCGTCGCAGAGATTTTGTCCTAACGCGATGGCGGAAGATAATCCCAACGCAACTGACAGCACTACTGCCAACCCTGAAAATCTAAGGATCGTTTTCATCGAATAGTCCTCCACTAAAAATTAAATCAAGCGGGTGAAGCCTAATTTTCAACCGGCACGGATATTCTATTCAAAATCCCTACAAAAAGAAAGAAAAAAGCCGGGCGGATTGTCTCCACCCGGCTCGATCTTTAGATTTTCGTGTAACAGGTTAACGTCGTCTGGGCTTTACGGTAGATGCGGTCTTGCCGTTGACCGGTTTAGCAGTCGCAGCCGGCTTAGTGGCAACCGCCGGCTTCGTGGTGGTTGTTACCGGTTTCGTCGTCGCAGCGGGCTTGGTCGTCGCGGCCGTCATCTTGCCGTTAGCCGCTGTTGCCGGCTGCGACGCCGCAGTCGTCGGAGTCGTGCCGGCGGTCGGGTTGGAAGACGATGTGGTGGTGGTCGTCGGTTCCGGATCGGCCACAGGCGTTACGGCCGTCGTCGGGTTCGGAAGCGGTTTGGCAACAGCCGCTGCGATCCATGCGTCCATTCCGTCCTTCTTCTCAAACCGACGTTCGTACAAAGCCTGAAGCGTCTTATAAAGGTCTGCTTTAAGAGTTGCCTCAGCCGCACCTTTCTTTTCAGCGGCCTTGTGTGCACGGCCAAATGCATCAAGAGCACGTTCTGTGTAGCCGTTCAACAGAGCAACCTTGCCTTTGATCTCACTCTCCAGCTTTTCCTTTTCCTCATCGGTCGTTGCGGCTTTCTGCTTTTCGATCAAAGCAATGATCTCTTTTCCGATCGGTGCTGATTCCTCAACATAGAAAGAGCCGATCGTCGCATACACCCTTGGCTCGTCCTTGTATTTTGAAGTGCCCTGAGTAAGCTCGTAATACGTAGGCAACGCGCCTTTCTTGTCGCCCTTAGCGTAGTACTTAAGATATGCGGTTGCGAATGTTAGCTCATTGATAACGTCTGCCCGTTCCATTTCCCATTTCAGAACGCCGCACGTGGTAATTGGTTTACCGGATCTGTCCTTACGGTTGCACGGTTTGCTAGCTTTAAGGTCAGCCAGGGCCATTTCTGCGTACCTGATCGATTCGTCGGCGTATTTGTTGTCCTTAGCATATGCCTTGACAAGGCCGATCATACCCATCGGAATCTTGACGTTGAGGTTGTCCGGCTGCTTGGCCAGTATCTCTTTACCCGCCGCAAATATCTCGTCCGCGTTATCTGTCTTTACTGCTTCGTCATAGCGTCCGAACAGCCTGCCCATGGCTTCACGCTCTTCCATATCCTTTACGGATTTTTCGAGCGCCGGAACAGCAGTCTTAAAATAATCGTTCTGTTCCTTTACCGTCTCGCAAGCGCCGTATTTTTCGAGGAACTGCTTTCCGGCCTCGACCGCACCTTTACGGCTCGCTATGTCCGTTTTCGGATACAGCTCCGTGAACTTGGTGTACAGTGCTGTCTGGCCGTCGGTGTCCTGACAAGGGTCTTGGGCAAAACCCTGCGTTGCCGACAAACCAAGGACGGCGGCGGTGAACACGGCCAATCCTGCAAATCTAAAGATCTTTTTCATTTAAAGTAACCCTCCAACTGATACTAAAACCTGTTTTGAAATCATGCGATGGCCGAACAAACTGCACTGATCGGTTCGCGATGGTTCAGATGAATCGCTAAAAAAATTAGTTGCAAAATTTTCGGTCAGAAACCGTTGGGAATGACCAGCATTATAACTGTCGGCCGCAATATCTGGAAAACACAATAATCATCCAAATATCGCGTAACTGTCAAGCCAAAAATCCCTGACAAAATGCAAAATGCACCATCCTATTTCAATACACTGAATAGGAATGATGCAGTTTGTGTGCCTAAAGCGTGAACCGGTTAATTTTTAACTATCCTCGGGCGTTTCTTTTCGGCCCCGCTGCGGTCATATTCGATGACTACCGGTGCAAAAACGGGTCGTGACTGAGCTGTTTTCTGGATAACTTTCTTTACTGCCGGCTGCGGTGGAGCTGCTTCCCTCGCCGCACCCACGACAATTGCGGGCAAATCGCCTTTTTCCGTTCCGCTGATGGCGGCGGCATCGTCGTCTTCATCTTCGTCGTCGCCGCGAGCGACCTGAATCTCGACCGGCGGCGGCCGCTTCATCGTCCGTTTGGCCCAGACGCTATCCGGATTGCGGCTGATGCGGCTGCGTAGTGAATCGTATACCCGGCCGGCAATCGCCGCAGCATACTTGCCGCGTTCGCTCTGGCCGCGAGTGATGACCACGACGGCGTACTTAGGGTCTTCGATCGGTGCGACCGACGCGAATAGCCCGACCCACGAACCTCTTCCGATGCAGGAACCTGTTTTTCCGGCAACACCCATCGAAGCGTCTACGCCGCGGGCTGCGGTTCCGTATTCGGCGGCACCGGCCATTCCGGGCAGCACGCCTTCGACACTGTTTCGCGGAAGGTCTACGCCGGCACTCGACTTGGCTCGATAACTTGCCCGCTCGACACGCGAACGCTGGAATTGCGGCACGACCTTCTTGCCGCCGTTGGTCAGGGCCGACACCATTACGGCCAACTGCAGCGGAGTCACTTCGAAATCATCACCATGCGAGTAGATCCGGGCGTTACCGTTTCCATAAGGAAGTTTACCGGCCGTCTCGCCCTCGGCATTGATTCCAGTCGGCTCTCCCAACCCAAGCTTCTTCGAATACTCGATCATCTTGGCATTGCCGAAATTGGAGCCGACCCGCTGGAAATAGCCGTTATTGGACTTGGCAAGGGCATAATCCAGCTTCATGCCGGACGAAGAACTGCCAATTCCGCCTTCCTCATTTATAATCTGCTCGTTGATACCAGCGACGCCGGTTACAAGCTTGATCGTCGAACAAGGCTTGAATCCCTGTTTGATAGCCCAATCCTGATTTACTACCGTCAAAAGCTTGCCCGTTTTGGCTTCCATGACGACAACGGTGCCCGCCCGCGAACCTAAAGCATTTACCGCAGCCCGACGCACGGTTAAATCTTCGCCCTCAGTATTGTCGTTTTGAATATTCTCGGCCGTTTCGGTTCTAAGTCCGCGTTCAAACGCCAGCTTGCGCTCACGGGCCTCGCGGGCGGCCTGTTCCCTGCGTCTCTGTTCGGCAAGTGCGGCCTGGCGGCGTTCCTCGGCCTGGCGTCTTCGCTCGGCTTCCGCTCGTCTCAATTCGGCAAGCTTTTTAGCGTCAGGCTTCTTTTTCGAATCTTTGTCACGCGACTTATCTTTAGCAGTGGCCTTGTCGCGCTTATCGTCTTTTTTCGAGTCTTTTCGCCCGGCGCTCGCTTTCTCCTTTTCGGCCGCCTTGCTCTTACGGGTATCCTTCTTTGTGTCGCGCGCCGTCGTCTTTTCCTTGCGGCTGTCTTTACGAGCATCCTTAGCCTGCTTTTCGTTCTTCTTAGTGACGGCTTTTTTTGAAGAAATCGATTTTTTCGATTGAGCATCCGCTCCCAGAGCGAATACGCAAACGGAAAGAGCGAAAGCGAATGACAGCCTGATAAGACGGTTTTCGGAACACATTAACTTCATGTTTTACCTCGGCCAAGTTAGGAAAATTAGGTTGTGTGAATGAGGAGACTCCGGAACGAAAATCAGATCGAATGGAGTTGATTCTTCAAGAGTGTGCGAAAATGCTAAATCAGACTATAACATCCGGTTATGGCATTGGCAAGAGAAAATAAACGTTCGCCCGTTCTTTCTTCTTAACAGATGAGTTTTTTTCAAACATTTCGCGGAAGGCTTCTGCTTATTCTGGCAATGCTGATCGTCGCGACGCTTGGCGTTCAGTATTATCTGAACTACCTGACTCAGCAGGAAAATATCGATCTGCGCGACGCTCAGGCTCGCGCCCTTGTAGCAGGAATCGCACTGGGCACAACGGGCATAACTTCGCCCAAAGAACGTGTGATCGACCTTATAGACCGCCCCGACCAGGCATTTCTTGACGAAGATTCGCGTTCCCGGATAATCGACGTGATCATTATCGACGAACAGTGGCAGGTAAGTGACAGCCTTAATCCGAACTACTGGCCAGTCGAGGGCGAGGACGGGAAAAACGTCTATCGTAAGTTGAAAGATCTAAACGACCTTCCCCCTCTAATGGAAGGCGGCCGGCTCGGCGACGACCTTAAGAACTTCCCGAACCAGAAGACGACCCACAATAAGAACAGCGACAACGAAGCCCGTGCTGTGCCCATAGAAACCGACCGCGGCCGATGGTACGTGATGGTTCTTCTGCGAAACGACAAAGATGAGGCAGCCTCTCGAGCTGCGCGGCCGCTGTTGGTGACACTAGCCTTGCTTTCGATATCTACGGTCATCACATTCTGGCTTGTTTGGCGATTCACGCGTCCGATCGCAAATCTCTCAGACGCCGCACGGCGAGTGGCGGACGGCGATCTTACGGTCCGCGTTCCGGACAAAGACCGGGGCGACGAAATGGGACAGCTGGCTTACCAGTTCAACGAAATGACTGCCGAGCTTGAAAAAACCAAAGAGCTCGAAGCCCAACTTCAGCAGGCGGAAAAGAGCGCGGTCATAGGGCGTTTGGGCTCGGCGATCGCCCACGAGATACGCAACCCGCTCAATTACATCAATCTAACTCTGGATCACCTGCGTTCCAAGTATTCGCCTGAGGAACCGGAACGAAAAGAGGCGTTTAACAAACTTACCTCGCAGCTAAAAGCCGAGGTTGCCAGGATAAATCAACAGATCAGCGATTTTTTAAACTACTCGCGGCCGGCGAAGGCCGATTTGCGGCCGGTCGAAGCTCGGCTGGTCGTCGAAGATTCGCTCCGATTGGTCGAAGCTCAAGCCGAGGAAAATCACATCAAGATCAGCGTAATTGAGCATGAAGAAGTACCGAAAATCCTTGGCGACCCAGAGTTTCTCCGATCGGTTTTCAATAACTTGTTTATAAACGCCGTTCAGGCAATGGGCAGCAACGGCGGCCGTTTGAATGTGAAGATCGCCGGAGAAAGCGGCTTCGTACGATTTGAAGTCTCCGACACTGGTGGGGGTATTCCCGCTGAGAGCCTGCCGAAGATATTCGAGCCGTACTTTTCGACGAAAGAAACCGGAACAGGCCTGGGACTGGCCATAGTGCACAAAATAGTCGAGATGCATAACGGCACTATCAATGTCGAATCGAGAGAAGGTGAAGGAGCAAAATTTACTGTAAGATTACCTAAAGCTGAGGAAGTAACCACGAAATAACAAGAAAAGTCACTAGATAAGTAAATTTCCTTTTGTGATTTTTCGTGTTATTCGTGGTTGCCTCTTAATCGACACTATGGCAAGAAAATCGATCCTCGTCGTCGATGACGAGAAAAATCAACGTGAAATACTCGAAACCATTCTCTCGGGCGAAGGCTACGACGTAACGACGGCCAGCTCGGGCGAAGCGGCGATGAAGTTCGTCGAATCTCGACGGTTCGATCTCGTATTGACCGATCTGAAGATGACCGGCATGTCGGGCCTCGATCTTCTGAAAGAGCTGACGAATTTCGATAAATCGATCATCGTTATTCTGCTTACCGCCCATGGATCGGTCGATTCGGCCGTAGACGCTCTGCGCCTGGGTGCGTTCGATTACCTGCAAAAGCCCTACGACAGCGAAAAGCTGTTAGAAACAGTCTCGCGGGCCTTGAACAAACTGTCCGCGCTCGATACTGAGATCGTGTCCGTCTCGCCCGAGATGGACAAGGTCAAAAAGCTTATCCTGAAGATTGCAAAATCGAACTCGACTGTTCTCATACGCGGTGAAAGCGGCACGGGTAAAGAGTTGATCGCACGTGCGATGCATATGAACAGCCTGCGTGCAAGCGAAACTTTCCAAGCCGTTAACTGCGCCGCTATAAACGAAAATCTGCTTGAATCGGAACTGTTTGGTCACGAAAAAGGTTCGTTCACGGGAGCCGTGGGTGAAAAGAAGGGTTTGTTCGAGATAGCCGACCACGGAACGCTGTTTCTGGACGAGATCGGCGAGCTTGATATTGCGTTGCAGGCAAAGCTGCTTCGCGCCTTGCAGGAACGTGAGATACGCCGCGTCGGCGGTATAAAAGAGATCACCATCGACGTTCGTGTGCTGGCCGCGACTAACCGCGACTTGCTGAAAATGACCGAGGAAAAGCGTTTTCGCGAAGACCTCTATTACCGGTTGAATGTGCTGTCTATCGAAATTCCTCCCTTGCGCGAACGCCAATCGGACATCCCGGTTTTGATCGAATACTTCATCAAAAAACACACGCGCGGCACTGACCGCGACGTCAGTTTAGACTCGGCGGCAAAGAAGCTTTTGAACGACTATCACTACCCCGGCAACGTCCGCCAGCTTGAATCTGCCCTCGAACGTGCCATTTTGCTCTGCGAAAACGATATCATCACGCTGGACGACCTTCCGCCCGAGATGACCTCCGGCACACGCCCCGCCACAGTCGATGGCGATACCCAGTTCAAACTCCCGCACGAAGGCGTAAATTTCGAAGACGTAGAACGCAGCCTCATAATGCAGGCCATGGACCGTACCGACAACAACATCACGAAGTCAGCGAAATTGCTCGGCTTGACGTTTAGAACACTCCAATATCGACTGGAGAAATTTGGATTTAAGAAAGACGGCGACGGAACCGAAGAGTCGGAAGAATCGTAATCTTTGCACATACAGCAACGGGGAAATTCGTGGACAATCCTGCGAATCCTGTCTATCCTGTTCGCGGTTTGTTAGAAAACGGAGGCGTCGCGATGGAATGGTTCTCGACATTAACTTTAGCACTCGGCTCTGCGTGGACAAGCGGAATCAATCTCTACGCGACCGTCTCGGTACTCGGACTGCTGCAGAAGCTGGGCGGTATTAAGCTGCCGGGCGGGCTCGACGTGCTGGACCATTGGGTGATAATCGGTGTTGCCGGCGGACTGTATCTCGTTGAGTTTTTTGCCGACAAAATCCCTTACGTCGACAGCGTGTGGGACGTGGTACACACATTTATTCGGGTTCCCGCGGGAGCGATCGTGGCGTACGCTGCGGTCTCTAACATGGGGCCGGAAATCGTCATCCCGGCAACTCTGATCGGCGGCGGCCTCGCATTTTCCTCTCACGGAACTAAGGCAACCGCTCGCATTGCGGCTAACATGTCCCCCGAACCCGTATCTAACTGGGTTCTGTCGATCGTAGAGGACGTGATCGCCATCGCCGGGGTTGTTCTGGCTGTTTTTGCTCCAATTGTCATCGCGGTAGTTTTGGTTGTGTTCGTTATCCTATTTCTATGGTTTTTCCCCAGAATAGTCCGCGCCATCCGCCGCCTCTTTAAAGCCACCGCCGCCATGTTCCGTGGCGAAAGCTTTCGCGAAGTCGCCCGTAAAGCGGGTTAGTCGGGCATTTTTAGAGTGAGCTTATGGAAAGAGTTTTTCAAATTGTGGCGGTGATGCTAGCGGTTATCGCGGCCTATTTCTTGTGGAACGGCAATAAAGACGGCGCTTTTGTTTCGGTGGCACTTGGATGTGTTTCGTTTTTCCTAAGCGTGCGTTCGAAGGTTAAACAACGCAACCAGCTTCGCGAACTGGAAAACGAAACGGCACGGGATTCGGCGAGCTCGTCGGACTGATTCAACCGATATCTTACTCCTTCATCGCTCCATTCTTACGGTCCAATAGACAAAAGCTTGACCAATTCGTTCTTGTTGATTCGCGGCCTTCCGCATAAAATTTACTCGTGAGCACCCTTGAACACCTTCTCGCCGGCAATAAAGCCTGGGCACAGAACATAAAGCAAAGCGATCCGCAGTTTTTCGAGAAACTTGCCGGAATACAAACGCCGGAATACCTTTGGATCGGCTGTTCGGACAGCCGCATCACACCCGCAACCAGCATCGGGCTTTTGCCTGGCGAAATGTTCGTACATCGTAATGTGGCGAATCTTGTCAATCACTCCGACATGAATTGTCTTTCGGTTATGCAATTCGCCGTCGACGTTTTGAACGTGAAGCACGTAATCGTCTGCGGGCATTATAGCTGCGGCGGCGTAATGGCCGCTCTCGACAACACCCGGCTCGGCCTGATCGACAATTGGCTCCGCCACATCCAGGACATAATTCACAAGCACGAAAACGTACTTAACGCCGCACCGGATTACAATTCAAGGCTGGACAAATTGTGTGAGATCAACGTCATCGAACAAGTTGTGAGCGTCGGCGAGACGACAATCGTACGAGACGCCTGGGACCGCGGTCAGGATCTGACCGTGCACGGCTGGATCTACACGATAGCTGACGGCATTTACCGCGACCTGGGTGTAAGTATAGACTCGCTTGCCGACCTTGATGCAATGCGGAACTCGACGTTCGAAAACAGAAATATCACGATCGCATGAAACTAATTTTCAATCGTAAATTTTCAATTATAAATTCTTTCTCCGGCCTGCTTCTGCTTACGGCCCTGTGCGTGCCCCTTTCGGTTCAGGGACAGATGTCGCGAAAGCCTTCGCCGACCCGCGAGCCCGAAGGCGTGATGGACAAAAAGCCGGATTCGAAAAAGAATTCGCTGTTAAAAATTGCTTCGCGTGAAGAGTTCGACACGATCGCCCGCGTCTATCATCAAAACACTCCTTACGCGCTGCCGCACACGATGTTTGTTATCGACCGGCGCGCCAAAAACAAAATCTATTTCGTGAACTCGCAGCGGTTTCGTTTTCACAAAGATTTTCTGCTCGCGACATATCTGGTCCCACGCGGGGCCGATGTCTTTAAACCGATCTATATCGACGAAGACCGCCGTTTCATTGTCGGGACGGTCGCATGGCAAAAGCCGGTCGAAAAGTTCACATGGGAGCTTTGGGAAGGCGATCTTGCCTCGGCTGAAATAATTAAAACGGCCAACTCTGCGATCAACACGCATTTCTTCGAGAAGGTCGCGTACAAACCGAATTCGATCCGCCAGGAAGATGTTTCAGAGCCGCTCGGCATCG